>NZ_BAAGZP010000034.1:67369-175203 GCF_054778355.1 Saccharopolyspora tripterygii
TCTTGCCAGAGCCTGGTGATAGCACCTGAGCGGCAACTACTCTTGACCGGCGGTCGTTCCGCGGGGGAACGACCGATCGCGGGAGAGGACGCCGGTGCCGACCACCACGCTCGCCATGCACATGAGCGACGGGCTGCTCAACGCCCGCACCGCCCTGCTGTTCGCCGTCGTGGCGATAGCCGGCCTGGCGCTGGCGCTGGTGCGCGCGCGGGCCGACCTCGACGACCGCACGGCCCCGATGGCCGGTCTCGTCGCGGCGTTCGTCTTCGCCGCCCAGATGATCAACTTTCCGGTGCTGCCCGGCGTGAGCGGACACCTGTTGGGAGGCGCGCTGGCCGCGATCCTGGCGGGCCCGTGGGTCGGAGCGCTGTGCGTGGCGATCGTGCTGGTCGTGCAATCGCTGCTGTTCGCCGACGGCGGGCTGACGATGCTCGGCGCGAACATCACCAACATGGCGCTGATCGGCACCGCCGTCGGATACCTGGTGGCGCTGGCGCTGCGCGGACTGGCGACCCGCAGCCGTGCCGGGCTGCTGATCACCGCTTTCGTCGCCGCCTGGGTCAACACCGTGGTCGCCTCGTGCGGATTCCTCGTGGAGTACTCCCTCGGCGGAGCCGCCGGGTTCAGCCTCCCCACCGTGGCGGTGGGGATCGTCGGAGTGCACGCCCTGATCGGGATCGGGGAGGGGCTGATCACCGCGGCCACCGTCGGTGCCGTCGCCTCCGCCCGGCCCGACCTCGTCCACCTGGTGCGCGGTGCGCGCAGCGAGGAGCTCGCCCGATGAAGCGCTTTCTGATGATCTTCGCCCTGGTCGTGCTCGCGGTGGCCGGAGGCGTCGCCTACTTCGCCGACTCCGACCCCGACGGTCTGGACGCCGTCACCCAACGCGGGTGTGCGGTCGTGGAGACCGGAGGCGGTGAGTCGCTGGAAGGCCGCTGCATCGCCCAGCACGCCGGTGACCACGCCTTGTCGGACGGCCCGCTGGCCGACTACACCGTCGGCGGCGATGACCGGCTCACCGGTGTCGCCGGGATCATCGGCGCCGCGGTCACGCTCGCCGCGGCCGGCGGGCTGTTCTGGGGACTGCGCCGCCGGTCCGGGTCAGAGGACGCGTAGGTGGGCGCCGGGCACGCCGACGCCCTGCACCTGCCCGGAGACACGGTGCTGCACCGGCTCGACCCCCAGGTGAAGATCGCCGCGGCGTTCCTGCTGGTGCTGTGCGTGGTGGCCACACCGCGCGAGGTCTTCTGGGCCTTCGGGGGCTACGCGCTGCTGCTGATCGCGCTCGCGGTCCTCGCGCGGATCCCGCCCCGCTGGCTGGTGACGCGACTGCTGATCGAGGTGCCGTTCGTGGTGCTCGCGCTGCTGCTGCCGTTCACCGCCGGAGGCCCGAGCACCGAGGTCGCCGGGATCGCGCTGTCGACCGAGGGGCTGCTCGCCGGGTTCAACATCATGGTCAAGGGGACGCTCGGCCTGGGCACGTCGCTGCTGCTGGCGGCGACGACCGCGCCGCGCGAGATCGTGCTCGGCCTGCAGCGGCTGCGCGCACCGGCGCTGGTGATCACGATCATCACCCTGATGCTGCGCTACGCCGAGGTGATCGTCGCCGAAGCGGGACGGATGCGGGTCGCGCGGATCTCCCGGGGCCACGACCCGAGGTTCCTCTGGCAGGTGAGCGCCACCGCCCGAGGCATCGGGAGCCTGTTCATCCGCTCCTACGAGCGCGGCGAGCGGGTGCACCTCGCGATGCTCTCGCGCGGGTGGAGCGGTGAGATGCCCGAGGTCGACCCGGCCCGCCGGACCTCGTGGAAGACCTGGAGCATGGGGCTGGCCGCGCCCGCGGTCGCAGCCGTCGTACTGGGGGTGGCGTTGTGGACCGCGTGACCGAGCAGCGCGCCGGACTCCACGAGGCGCTGGGGACGCCCGCGCTGGAGATCTCCGGGCTGGCCCACGCCTACCCGGACGGTCACCGGGCGCTGCACGGCATCGACCTGCGGGTCGAACCGGGAGAGCGGGTCGCCGTGCTGGGGCCCAACGGGGCAGGCAAGACGACGCTGACGCTGCACCTCAACGGCGTGCTGCGGCCGTCGGCGGGGGAACTCTCCGTCGGCGGGCTCCCGGTGTCCGGCAAGACCTTCAAGGAGATCCGGCGTCGCGTCGGCCTGGTGTTCCAGGACCCCGACGACCAGCTGTTCATGCCGACCGTGCGCGAGGACGTCGCGTTCGGCCCGGCCAACTTCGGCGTGCGGGGCAGCGAGCTCGACCAGCGCGTTGCGGAGGCGCTCGGCGCCGTCGGCATGACCGAGCACGCACAGCGCTCACCGCTGCGGCTCTCCGGTGGTCAGCGCAAGCGCGTCGCGCTCGCGGCGGTGCTGGCGTGCCGTCCCGAACTGCTCGTGCTCGACGAGCCGTCGGCGAACCTGGAGCCGGTCGCGCGCCGCGAACTCGCTGAGGTCCTGCTGGCCGTGGGCGGGACGATGCTGATGGTCACCCACGACCTGCCCTACGCGCTGCAGCTGTGCCCGCGCAGCGTGATCATCGACGAGGGCAGGGTGGTCGCCGACGGCCCCACCGCCGAGCTGCTGGCCGACGAGGAGCTGCTGGCCGAGCACCGGCTGGAGCTGCCGTTCGGGTTCCGGGTGCCGTGACCGCTTGACCCCCGCCATCCGGCGGGTGACCGTGATCACTGTCAGTCGCGGCGGGGAGGTCAGGCGATGTTCGACAGGTCCGGGATCGAGCGGGACGAGCGGGGCGTCGCCCACTACACCGGGCTGGCCGACTCGCTGGTGCACATGCTGCGGGCGTCGGTCGAGCGCTTCGGCGACCGCGAGGCTCTGGTGGAGGTCGGCGGCGACCGGCTGACCTACCGGGAGCTGTGGCGGCGTGCCGCCCGCGTCGCCGGTGGTCTGCGGCAAGCCGGGATCGTCCGCGGCGACCGGGTCGCCAACCTGCTGCCCGCCGGTGTCGACTGGGTGCTGGCGTTCCTGGGCACGCAGCTGGCCGGGGCGATCGCGGTCCCGGTGAACACCCGCTTCGCCCGGCCCGAGGTGGAGTACGTGCTCGCCGACTCCGGCGCGTCGTTCACCTTCCGCCCGGCCGACCCGTTCCCGGACGGCGAGCCGCTGGCCGTCGACGACCTCAGGCCTGACGAGGTCGCGGCCATCTTCTACACCAGTGGCACCACCGGTCTCCCCAAAGGCGCGATGACCACCCACGAGAACTTCCTGTCCAACGTGGAGAACGTGTGCCGGGTCAAGGGAATCGACGCCGGAACGGGTTGGCGGACGCGCAATCTCGTCTCCGTGCCGCTGTTCCACGTCACCGGGTGCAACACGCAGCTGCTGCTGCAGCTTTCCTACGGCGGGGCGACCGTGGTGATGCCGAAGTTCGACGTGCGGGAGTTCCTGCGGATCATCGTCGACGAGCGCATCACCCTGTTCACCACGGTCCCCGCGATCTACGCGCTGGCGCTCAAGCAGCCGGATTTCGCGGAGTGCGACACGTCCTCGGTCGAGCACCTCTCCTACGGCGGCGCCCCGATGGCCCCGGCGCTGGTCGAACGCGTCAAGGCGGCGTTCCCGAACGCACGGGTGGGCAACAGCTTCGGGCTGACCGAGACCTCGTCGATCTCCACGTTCCTGCCGCACGAGCTGTCCGTCGAGCACGCCGATTCGGTCGGCTTCCCCGCACCGGTGGTCGACGTCGCGGTGCACGAGCCCGACCCCGCGACCGGCGTCGGCGAACTGCTGATCCGGGGTCCCAACGTGGTGGCCGGCTACTGGAACAAGCCGGAGGCGACCACCTCGACGTTCGTCGACGGCTGGCTGCGCACCGGCGATCTCGCCCGCATCGACGAGCGCGGGCTGGTCCACATCGCCGACCGCGCGAAGGACGTGATCAACCGGGGTGGCGAGAACGTCTACTCCGTGGAGGTCGAGAACGCGCTGGCGGCCGCACCCGGCGTGCTGGAGGCCGCGGTGGTCGGGGTCCCGGACGACGTCATGGGGGAGAAGGTCGGCGCGGTCGTCGTGGCCGACGAGGACTTCGAACCCGAGCTGCTGCTGGCGCACCTGCGAGAGCACCTGGCCGACTTCAAGATCCCGCAGTTCCTGCAGCTGCGCGCCCAGCCGCTGCCGCGCAACCCCGGCGGGAAGCTGCTCAAGCGAGAGCTGCGCGGGACCTCCGACTGGCAGGGACCACTCTGGGGCCGCTGAGCTCCTGTCCCTGAAGGCGGAGCGGACACCGATCGTCCTCGGTTCGGACCGGCACCGGCGCTGCGGTTACGGTGGTAGTAGTTCTTTGCGGTGCGAACGATCGAGGTGGGATGGCTGAGCAGTCGCGGGCCAAGTACGCGCTGATCCTCGGCGGGATGTCGGCTTTCGGGCCGCTGTCGATGGACATGTACCTGCCGGCGCTGCCGGCGATCTCCGGCGAGCTGCACGCCGGTCCCTCCCAGGTGCAGCTGTCGCTGATGGCCTGCACGATCGGCCTCGCGCTGGGGCAGCTGGTGATGGGTCCGCTGTCGGACGCGCACGGGCGCCGGCGGCCGATGCTGATCGGCGTGGTCGTGTTCGCGCTCGCCTCGCTGGCCTGCGCGCTGGCGCCGTCGGCCTACGCGCTGGCCGCGCTGCGGTTCGTGCAGGGATTCGGCGGGGCGGCGGGCATCGTCATCGCCCGCGCCGTGGTGCGCGACCTGTTCTCCGGAGTCGCGCTGGCCAAGTTCTTCTCGCTGCTGATGCTGGTCAACGGCGTGGTCCCGGTGCTCGCTCCGGTGCTGGGCGGGCAGCTTCTGCGGTTCACCTCGTGGCGCGGGGTGTTCGTGACGCTCTGCGTGATCGGTGCCGCGCTGCTGATGGCGGCGCTGCTCGCACTGCCCGAGACCTTGCCGCGCGAGCAGCGCCGGCCCGGGAGCCTCCCGCAGACGCTGAGGACCTTCGGCGCACTGCTGCGGGACCGCATGTTCGTGGGCTTCGCTCTGTCGGCGTCGCTGGCCTTCGCCGCGATGTTCGCCTACATCTCCGGCTCGTCGTTCGTGCTGCAGAACGTCCACCACCTGTCCCCGCAGATGTTCAGCGTCGTCTTCGGCGTGAACTCGATCGGCATCGTCACGATGGGCCAGGTCAACGGTCTGCTGGTCGGCAAGGTCGACTCCCGTCGACTGCTGGCGATCGGTCTCGGCTGCAACGCGCTCGGCGGCATCTCCGTGGCGGCCTCGACGGTGCTGGAACTGGGGCTGGTCGCGCTGTTGGCCGCCCTGTTCGTGACCGTGGCCAGCATCGGCCTGGTCTTCCCGAACGCCACCGCCCTCGCCCTGTCCGGGCACCGCGAGACGGCCGGGAGCGCCTCGGCGCTGCTCGGAGTGCTGCAGTTCATGATCGGCGGGCTGGTCTCCCCGCTGGTCGGCATCGCGGGCCCGAACACGGCCGTGCCGATGGGCGTCGTGATGGGTGCGCTGTCGGTCTCGGCCGTCCTGATGTTCGCCGTGCTGACCAGGCGTCGCGTCGAACCCGAGGTCACGCGACCTGCCGAGCGCCCCAGCTGAGGACGTCCCGGCAGGTCTGGATCAGCCGCTCGCGCAACGCTGCGGCCTCGTCGGCGAACTCGCGCTGGTAGCGGACGTATTCGGCGCGGCCCTGCGGGGTTTCGATCGCGACCGGCTCGTAGCCCAGCTCGCCGAGGTCGTAGGGGCTGGCGCGCATGTCCAGCTCGCGCACCCGGGCCGCCAGGTCGAAGCAGTCGGCGATCAGCTCGCCGGGGACGAACGGGTCGAGCTTGTAGGCCCACTTGAACAAGTCCATGTTCGCGTGCAGGCAGCCCGGTTGTTCCAGACTGACCTGGTCGGACCGCGAGGGCTGGAGCTCGTTGAGCGGGCGGGCCTGCGGGGTGAAGAACCGGAACGCGTCGTGGTGGGTGCAACTGATCGGCATCGACTCCACGACCTCGTCGGTGCCGCCGTGGCCCAGCCGCAGCGGCCAGCCGCTGTGCCGCACGTCCCCGGGTTCGGTGCGGTAGACCATCGCCCACTCGTGCAACCCGAAGCAGCCCAGCCGGGCCGGGCGGGAGGCCGTCGCGCTCAGCAGCCCGAGGATGAACTCCGCCGACGCGCGCCGCTTGTCGGTCAGCACCGCCGGATCCAGGGCGACGCCGTGCGGGGTCTCGGTGAAACCTCTGCGGGACAAGAACTCCTGTCCGCCCGCCAACGCCACGTCGACGCCGGGCTGCCAGCGCTCCAAGCGGGCCGGGCGGAACGAGTAGTAGGTGAACAGGAAGTCCAACACCGGGTGCTTGCGGTGCTGGTGCTGCCGCTGCCGGTGCGGGGAGGTCCACTCGGCCACCCGCTCGCGGTGGGCGTCCCGCCGCTCCCGCCACTCCTGCTCGGTCAACACCAACATCGCTGGTCAGGATATCTTCCAACGGCTCAGCGGTGGAACCTGACCCAATCCAGCTGGAGCGCCTCGCCGCCGATGTCGGCGCTGACCACGAGGTAGAGGCTGTGCGTGCCGGAGAGGTTCCGGCTGAGCTCGACCCGCACCGTCTGCCACGATCCGCCCCGGTCGAGACCGACCAGGTCGACCTCGCCGACCTTCTCCCCGTTCGGGCTGGTCATCCGCACTGTCATCGTGGCGTGCGCCGATTCCGGGACCGAGGTGCGCAAGCGCACGGACAGCGCGTTCGCCGAGGCGGTGCCGAAGTCCACGTGGTCGAATCGCAGCACGTCCCCGGCCATCAGAGGACCGGCGAACCGGGTGCCGTCGCTCGTGCCTTCGGTGATCTCCCGGCCCACCGAACCGGCCGCCTCGGCCTGCAACGCCTGGTACGCGCTGCTCCCGACGATCGTCGAGGCATCGTCGCCGGAACCCTTCGCGGCGAGGAACCCGAACACCGCCGCACCCGCCACCAGCACCAGCGTGACCGCGCCCGCCGTGAGGACGACCGGAGTCGGTGTGGACGACGGCTTCCGCGGGGGCTCGGCGTGCGGGGCGCCGCCGGGTTGCCCGTGCCACGAACCGGACCGCGCAGGCAGGTGCGGCTGGGCCGAGCGCATCTGCTGCGGCGGGATCCACGGCTGCGCCCGCGAGACCCCGGCCAGCGGGCGCGGGTTCGACGGAGGCGTCGGCGTCACCCTCGGGATCGACTGGCGCTGGTGGGTGTGGCCCGTGGGCCCCTGCGGGTGCACCGCCGGAGGGCGCGGGAGGGGGCGGATCCGCTCGGTCAGCGCTGGGGCGTCGGGGTCCAGGAGCGGCTCGAACGGTTCATCGCCCGCGGCCTTGACCAGCTCGTGGAGCCGTCGCCGCACCTCGACCAGCGGCATCCGCCGCGCCGGGTCCTTCACCAGCAGGCCGCCCAGGACCTCGCCGACGGGGCCGGTCTGGTGGTGGCGGGGGAGCGGCCCGTGCACGATCGAGCTGATGGTGATCAGCGGATCGGAGGTCTTGTCGTACGGCGGGTGGCCTTCGGCGGCCGAGTAGAGCGTGGCGCCCAGGCTCCACAGGTCGGCGCCGGCACCCAGCGTTCCGCGGCGGGCGATCTCGGGCGGCAGGTAGACGGGGGTGCCCAGCAGGACTTCCGAGCGGGTCATGCTCTTCTCGGCGGTGTTGCGCGAGAGACCGAAGTCGGCCAGCTTGACCTTGCCGCGCGGGCCGAGCAGCACGTTGCCGGGCTTGACGTCGCGGTGCACGATGCCGACCAGGTGGGCCGCGTGCAGCGCCGCAGCCACGCCGTCCATCATCACGGCCAGCTGGTAGTGGTTGAGCGCCCGGTGCCGCTTCAGGATCGTCGAGAGACTTTGCCCCGGAACCAGTTCCATGACCACGAAGGGCCGGTCGTCCTCGCGGGCCACATCGTAGAGCATCACCGTGTTCGGGTGGCTGAGGGTGGCCATCGCCCGCGCTTCGCGCAGCGCCCGCTCGCGCAGATCGGCGGCTTCGTCCTCGGGGACGTTGGCGGGCAGGTGGAGTTCTTTGACCGCGACGGGGCGTTCGAGGACCTCGTCGGTCCCGGACCAGACGTAGCCCATCCCACCCTTGCCGATGGTGCGGTCCAGCCGGTAGCGGCCGCCGATCACGCGGCCCGAAGAAGAGTTGTCCGCGTGGGACGGCGAGAGCTGATCATCTCGCACGCGACGACACTACCCAGCGAAGATCCCCGTCCTCATTCGGGGCACACCCGGAACGAACTGGGAAAACGGGATCCTGAGACTGATCGTCCGAATCGCTGCGCCCGCGGTTTCTCGCGAAGTTGGGCCAACTGGGCGAGCGGAGTGGTGCTCGCCCAGTCGGCCCGGTGCTCCGGCTCGGTCAGCGGACGTGCGTGGCGTCGCGGACCGTGCCCACGTACTCCTCGACCAGGTCCTCCAGCGCGACGACCCCGACGGCCGTTCCGCTGGAGTCGACCGCGGCGGCGATGTGGCCGCCCGCCCGGCGCAGCGAGGCCATCGCCTCGTGGAGGCGAGCCGTGACCGGGACGGTCGGCAGCTCACGCCGGCGGGCGTCGGCGATGGGCGTCTCCGGAGTTTCGCCCGCCTGGTCGAGCACGTCCTTGACGTGCAGGTATCCGACCAGCCGTCCGTCGTCGCCGCGAACCGGGAAGCGGGAGAACCCGGTGTCGGCCACCAGCCGCTCCACATCGCCCAGCGTCGGACGGCCCGGCAGGGTCGTGACCTCCGGCAGCGGCACCAGGACGTCGGCGACCGTGTGCTCCACCGACGACAGGGTCTGGGCGAGCCTGCGGTGCTCGGAGTGCTCGAGCAGCCCCTCGCGCCGCGATTCCACCAGCAGCTCCGCCAGTTCGGCGGAGGTGTAGGCGGTCTCCAGCTCGTCCTTCGGCTGGACGCGCAGCAGCTTGAGCACCGCGTTGGCCATCATGTTGAACAGCGCGATGAACGGGCGCGCCAACTGCACGAACCCGACCAGCGGCGGGACCAGCCACAGCGCCGTGCGCTCCGGCTCGGCGAGTGCGAGGTTCTTCGGCACCATCTCGCCGACCAGCACGTGCAGCACCACCACGATCGCCAGCGCGATCGTGAACGCCACTGCGTGCGTCGCGGCCGCGGGGATGCCCAGCGCGCTGAACGGTCCCTCCAGGGTGTGCGCGACGGCGGGCTCGCCGAGGCGGCCCAGTCCCAGCGAGCACAGCGTGATGCCCAGCTGCGCGCTGGTGAGCATCAGCGAACCCTCCTGGCTCGCCTTGATGACCGTCCGCGCCCGGCCCACACCTTGGGCCAGCAGCGCTTCGAGCCGGTCGCGGCGCGAGGACAGCAGGGAGAACTCCGCGCCCACGAACAGCGCGTTGAGCATCAGCAGGAGCACGCCGAGCAGCAGTGCGAAGGAGTCGCTCATCGGGCCGCCTCCACCGCGTCGGCATCCGCGTCCGCGGGCGCGGGCTGCTTGTTGAGGCGCAGCTCCGCGATCCGGTGCTTGTCCATGCGCATGACGGTCAGTCGCCACCCGTCCACGTCGAGCCGGTCATCCACCGACGGGATGCGGCCCAGCCGCCACAGCATCAGACCGGCGACCGTTTCGTAGTCGCCGTCGGGCATGGTGAAGCCGGTCGCCTCGGCGAGCTCGTCCGGCCGCAGCAGGCCCGAGATCAGCCACGAGTCCTCGCTGAGCCGGCGCACGGCGGAGATCTCCTGCCGGTCGTGCTCGTCGCGGACGTCGCCGATGATCTCCTCGACCACGTCTTCGAGGCTCACGATGCCGGCCGTCCCGCCGTACTCGTCGACGACGACCGCCAGCTGCAGGCCGGAGCCGCGCAGCCGGTTGAGCAGCGCGTCGCCGTCCAGCGTTTCGGGAACCGTCGGCACCGGGCGGGAGAGCGTCTCGACCCGGGTGGTCTCCCGGCGGGCTGCCGGGATGCCGAACGCGTGCTTGACGTGCACGACGCCCTGGATGTCGTCGAGATCGCCGCCGTGCACCGGGAACCGGGACACCCCGGTCCGGCGCGCCAGGTCGAGCAGGTCCACGACCGTCTCGCCGACCTGCAGCGAGGCGACCTTCACGCGCGGGGTCATCAGCTCCTCGGCGGTGCGGTCGCCGAACCGCAGCGAGCGGTCCATCAGCCTGGCCGTGGTCTCGTCGAGCGTGCCGTGCTCGGCGCTGGAACGCACGATCGAACCGAGTTCGTCGGGGGAGCGCGCCGAGCGCAGCTCCTCCTGCGGTTCGATGCCGAAGCGGCGCACGACCCAGTTCGCGCTGTTGTTCATGGCGTCGATGAGCCACTTGAAGACCTGCGAGAACCGGGCGTGGTAGCCGGAGACGGCGCGGGCGGTCGGCAGCGGGCGGGCGATGGCGAGGTTCTTCGGCACCATCTCGCCGAACACCATCGACAGCGCCGTCGCCAGCAGGATCGCCAGCGCCAGCGACACGCCCTCGGCCACGCCGAGCGGCATGCCCACGGCCGTCATCACCGGCTGGATCAGGTCACCGATGAGCGGCTCGGCCACGTAACCGGTGATCAGGGTGGTCAGGGTGATCGCGACCTGCGCGCCCGAGAGCTGGAACGACAACGTGCGGTGCGCGCGCTGGACGGCACGAGCGCGCTTGTCGTCGACCTGGTGGACGTGGGCGTCGACGGTGGAGCGTTCCAGCGAGGTCAAGGAGAACTCGGCTGCCACCGCGAGAGCGGTGCCCAGCGTGAGGACCGCGATGAACAGGAGGCCGGCAACGGCCAGCACGATTTCGATCAACCCTCGGCCCGCCTCGTGATAGCGCCCGTGGGTCGGAGATAGCCGGGTCTACTGCCCGGCTCGGTACTGCTTCCCTCTGGGGATTGTGCCGCTGGCACTGAAGTGCTCACTCCCGTGAATAGAAATGGACCGGTTGAGAAATGGTCATACCGAGTATACCGGCGCTGAAGGGATGCAATCGGTAGCGGCACGATCACGATTCCCGTGTTTCCCGGAGGGAGCCGTCCCGGGCGCTCCCGCGCGCGGGGGCCGGCGGGCGTGGTCACCACCAGCGGTGTTGACCCGCCCGGGAGTCCGTTGTGGCCGGTCGATGGCTGCTTCTCGCCCCGATGGACTGATCCAGTCCACCTGGACGTAACCTGCGACAAAGTAGTCGCGGTCACCATCCCGCCGAACAATCACGAGAGGACGTGATCGTGAGCACACCCACGGTTGCGGACGCGCCGCAGAAGGGTTTCTTCGGGCACCCACGCGGTTTGTTGACGCTGTTCTTCACCGAGATGTGGGAGCGGTTCTCCTACTACGGTATGCGCGCCATTCTGGCGTACTACCTCTACTACGCCGTCTCCGAGGGCGGCCTGGGGATTCCCGAGTCGACCGCGCTGTCGGTGGTCGGCATCTACGGTGCCTCGGTCTACATGACCGGTGTGCTCGGCGGTTGGCTCGCCGACCGCATCGTCGGCGCCCAGCGCGCGGTCCTCTATGGTGGCGTGATCATCATGCTCGGCCACATCGGACTGGCCATCCCCGGTGGCATGGCCAGCGTGCTGGTCGGCCTGGTCCTTCTGGTGATCGGCACCGGCCTGCTCAAGCCGAACGTCTCGGGCCTGGTCGGGAGCCTCTACAGCGAGGACGACAACCGCCGCGACGCCGGCTTCTCGATCTACTACATGGGCATCAACCTCGGTGGGTTCATCGCGCCGTTCGTGGCCGGAACCCTGGGTGAGAAGGTCAACTGGCACCTCGGGTTCGGCGCCGCCGCGGTCGGCATGGCGTTCGGCCTGATCCAGTACACGATGGGGCGCAAGAACCTCGGGAACGCCGGACTGCACCCGGTCAACCCGCTTCCCGCCGAGCACAAGGGCCGCGTCCTGGGCCGTGCGGGCGGGATCGCCGTGGGCTTCGTGCTGGTGCTGGTCGTGCTGTCGGTCAGCGGTGTGATGGGCCTGGAGGGCCTGGTCAACCTGATCAGCGTGATCTCCGCGGTGCTGCCGATCATCTACTTCGTGGTGATGCTCTCCAGCAAGCAGATCACCAAGGTCGAGCGCGACCGGCTGATCGCCTACATCCCGCTGTTCCTCGCCACCGCGCTGTTCTTCCTGCTGTTCGAGCAGCAGCCGAACACCCTGGCGAACCTCGCCGAGGCGGACACGGACCTCAACGTCCTGGGCTTCGCGGTTCCCGCTTCGTGGTTCCAGTCGGTCAACTCGCTGACGATCATCATCCTCGCTCCGGTGATGGCCGCGATGTGGATGAAGCTGGGTTCCAAGCAGCCCTCGACACCGCAGAAGTTCGTCGGCGGGCTGTTTTTCGTAGGCCTGTCCTTCCTGTGGGTCGTGCTGTCGAAGTCCGTCGCCGGTGATGACGGCAAGCACCTGCCGATCATGCTCGCGCTGGTCTTCGTGATCATGACCGTGGGTGAGCTGATGCTCTCCCCGGTCGGTCTCTCGGCGACGACGAAGCTCGCGCCGAAGGTGTTCGCCTCGCAGACCATGGGTCTCTACTTCCTGGCGCCTGCGATGGGTCAGGGCCTGGGCGCTCAGGTCGTGAAGATGTACTCGGTGGAGAACCAGCAGCTGTACTTCTCGGTCGTCGGCCTCGCCACGATCGCGTGCGCCGTGCTGCTGCTCCTGTCCGCGCGCACCATCAAGCGCTACATGCACGGCGTGCTCTGACGCTGCGGATGTGCGAGGAGGCCGGTCCCGTCATGGGGCCGGCCTCCTTCTCGTTCGGGCCTCAGCGCAGGTCGTAGGTGCGGGAGCCGCGCGTCTCGGGCGCCGACGGGTCGGGCTCGGCATGTCCCGGGATGTCGATGTCCTCCTGTGGCAAGGCACCGCGCACCAGGTAGTCGGTGCCGATGCGGTTCGCCTCGGCGTTGCCCGCCAGCGCCCAGACCCCGTGCTTGCCCGCGTCGCGCTCGGTCACCAGCACCGAGGACGGCAGCGAGTGGTGCATCTCGACGGCACCGGCGTAGGGCGTGGCCACGTCGTGCTCCGAGTTGAACATCAGCACCGGCGGCAGGCCCTCACCGGTGATCTTCGTGGGCTGCTGCCGGGGCGCCTGCCAGGTGCGGCAGGGAGCGACGGTCCAGCTGTTGAACCACGCGGCGAACGGGTGCTCGGCCGCCATCCGCCGGGAGTCGCGCTCCCACTCGGCGCTGCGGGACGGCCAGGGCGCGTCGGCGCACTCCACGGCGTTGTAGATGGCGTTGCCGTTCTCCGCGAGCGCGTCCTTGGGCGTCACCATCGCGGCCAGCGCGCGGTCGTCGCCGCGCAGCTGGAAGTCCGCGAGGCCCTGGGCCAGCGGCTGCCAATCGGATTCGCCGTAGAGCGCGTTGAAGCTGATCTCGATGAGCTCCGACGGTCCGAGCGGCCCGCGCGGTGCCCGGCGCAGGTCGGCCTGGGTGCGTTCCCACGCCGCCTTCACCGCGCCCGGTTCGGTGCCGAGGTGGAAGACCCGGTCGTGCCGGGCGACCCAGCCGAAGAAGTGGTCGAGGCGCTGCTGCGCGGCCACGTCCTGGGCGAGGTTGTTGCCGTACCAGATCTCCGAGACGTCCGGGTTCACCGAGCTGTCCAGGATCATCCGGTCCACCCGCTCCGGGAACAGCTGCCCGTAGACCGCGCCGAGGTAGGTGCCGTAGGAGTAGCCGAGGAAGCTGATCTTCTGCTCGCCGAGCGCGGACCTGATGAGGTCCATGTCGCGGGCGTTGGTCGGCGTGTTGAGGTGCGGCAGGTACTTGCCCGCGCGCTGCGCGCAGCCCTCCGCGTAGGTCTCCGCCCGGTGCCAGTTGATCTCACGGGTGGTGGGGGAATCGGGGTCGGGCAGCGGGTTGGCCCAGTACTTCGCCGGGTCGACGCAGCTGATCGGCGTGCTGTGCGCGGTGTTGCGGGTGTCGAAGCCGATCAGGTCGTAGGAATCGCGCACCTGGGGTGGGGCCATCTGGCCCATCGCGCCCGCGAAGTCCGCGCCCGGCCCACCGGGACCGCCGGGGTTGAGCAGCAGGGAGCCGCGCCGCGCGTGCGGGTCGCGCGCGGGCAGCTTGGAGATCAGCAGCTGCACCTGCTCACCGCTCGGACTGGCGTGGTCCAGCGGGACGTCGACGGTCGCGCACCGCAGCTGCGGGTACGGGGTGGCGATGTCCTCGGGGCACGGGCCGAACTGCGGCGCCGGGCCTGCCGCCGCGGTGCTCGCCGCGGCCGGTGCGACGGCCAGCGCGGCCGCCGCGGCCAGGCCGAGCGCGATCGAACGCTTCACGTGGGGGCTCCTCAAACGCGTGGAGGCTGTTGATCTCGCAGCGTATGGGGGTCGCGTTCGGGGGCCGGGGACGCGGTGCCGTGTCGCCGGAAGGGGGGTGTCAGCTTCGCCCGGCCAGGTGAGCGTCGGTGCCGATCTCCCGCGCGATCTCGTCGAGGACCAGCATCGTGCGGTCCAGCCACCGGATGCTGCGGTGCAGCGAGGTCGGCCCGCCGGTGAGCGATTCGGCCAGGTCGTGCAGTTCGTCGGAGCTGCGGTGGGCCGCCCCGATCGCTTCCTCGAAGGGGACCTGTCCCTCGTCGGTGAAGGACTCGGCGGCATCGGCCAGCGCCCACAGCTGCTCGGCGATGCGCTCGCGGGTGTCGGCGTCGACCATCTCGGCGGTGTCGCTCAGCGCCACCGAGAGGTTGCGGACGTAGTAGGCGCAGCCGCTGAGGTTGGCGGCCAGCCGCTGCACCTGGCTGCGCCGCGACCGGAAGCGGTACACCGTCAGCGGGTTCGCGCTGGCGAGCACCTTCTGGAGGGCGTCGTCCACGGCGCGGGTGGTTTCCTGCAATCCCGAGGCGGTGCCCTGCACGCTGAGCTCGGTCCCGGTCTTGCGCAGGAAGTCCCGCAACGCCTCCAGGAACTCGGCGGTGTTGGAGCGGATCACCTCGCGGGTGCGGGTGGGCAGCACGAAGAACGCCGCCAGTGCGCCGGCCGCCGCACCGACGGCGGTCTCCGCGAGTCGCGTCTCCAGCACGGAGGCGTCGAAGGTGCCGAGCATCCCGTAGAGCGCGCCGAGCAGCGTGGTGATGAAGAAGGTCATCGCCGCGTAGGAGTAGCCGACGAAGTAGAACGCCAGGAACACGCAGGCCAGCATCACCGACAGCTCCGCGGCGAGATCGTCGCCGACCATCGCGGCGACGAAGATGCCCGCCAGCACCCCGAGGATCGTTCCCGCCGTGCGCTGCCACGCGCGCACGAGCAGCTCGCCGCGGCTGTTGGCGCTGATGAACACCACGAACGCGGTGATCACCGCCCAGTACCAGCGGTTCGGAGCGACCAGCTGGCCGAACACGATCGCCAGCCCGGCCGCCACGGTGACCTGGATGGCGGTGCGCACCTCCGGTCGGGCGAGGCCGGTCTGCTCGCTGGCGGAGTCGTCGGTCTCGTCGTCGGAACGGGCTTCGGCGTCGTCGCGCTCCTCGCCCAGTTCACCGGCCGCTTCGGCGAGCTCGGCCAGCTCGGTGCCGAGCCTGCGGATCGCCATCGCCACGTCGACCGAGCCGCGGTCCTCGATCTGCTCGGACACCCGCCGGGTCGCCTCCCGCACCTGGTGCGGGCGGTTCTCCAGCACCGACAGCAGCGCGCCGACGGCGTGCGGGACCACACCACCACCGCTGGGGTGGTCGACCAGCTGGAGCAGCCGGTTCACCAGGTTCTCGGCGGCCAGCTCGACGTCCAGGATCCGCTGCCGCAGGACCTTCCGGCTGTCCTCGGAGATCTCGTCCATCCGCCCGACGGTGCTCTCCAGCATCAGCGAGGTCTCGTTCAACCGCGCCGACCGGTTGTGCAGCCGGCGCCGCTTCGACGTCGACTCGGGCTGCCCGGCGACGTCGCGCACCGCGTGCAGCAGCCCGTGGACCTGAGCGCGCAGCGTCCGGCGCCCCCGTGCCAGCACGCCCTCGGGATCGTCGCGCAGCACGAGGAATCGAAGACCGGCGGCGGCGACGGTGCCGATGAGGACCGCGGCGAGCAGCGCCGGGAACTGGGCGGGCTGCGGGCGCAGGAACATCGAGAAGAAGTAGCCCATGAACGCGACCATCCCCAGCGGGAAGTACCGCGTGCCGAACCTGCGCACGTACACGGCGACGAAGATGACCAGCAGGAACACCGCGCTCTGCAGAGGTGGTGAGAACGCGGTCCCGATGGACAGGCCCAGCGCGGCGAGCACCGGCAGCGGCAGCAGCGCGTAGGTGATGGCCTGGTCGCGCCGTTCCGGGTCGTTGACGCCGAGCGAGCCGTTGATGGCCACGACGGCGCCGATCATGGCGGTCGGCAGCGGCTGCCCCCACCACGCCAGCAGCGGGATCGCGACGGCGAGCGTCAGCGCGACGGAGAGGGTGACGCGCACGGCCGTGCGCAGCCTCCGCAGCGAAGGATCGGAAGCGAGGAAGCGGTTCCACCACTCGCTGCCCATGCCGCGCGACTCCTTCAGCTCTGCCGTCGTGGCCGTGACATTACGCCTCGCGGTGGCGGTGCTGTGGGATCAGCGGCCCCGGTGGCGCCGCACGCTCTCCTCGACGACGTCGAGGACGGAACCCAGGTGCTTGGCGGGCAGGCCCATGGCCAGGTGCGAGACGAGACCTTCCAGGACCAGCTCCAGGTAGGCGGTCAGCACGTCGACGTCGACGTCGTCGCGCAGGTTCCCGGACTGGTGCTGCCACTGCAGACGCGCCCGGGTGGCGGCGGTGAGCAGTTCGGAGCGCTGCGCCCAGCGGTCCCGGAACTCGACGTCGGTGCGCAGCCTCCGGGAGACCTCCAGCCGGGTGCCCAGCCAGTCGGCGCCCAGCGCGCGGGCTTCGATCCCCGCGGGCGCGTCGAGCAGGTTGCGCATCACCTGCACCAGGCCTTGCTCCGCGACCACGTCGGCCATCCGCGCCGCGTCGTCCTCCGCCAAGGCGAGGAACAGCGATTCCTTGTCCTTGAAGTGGTGGAAGATCGCTCCGCGGGACAGCCCGGTGGCTTCTTCCAGGCGGCGCACGGTGGCACCCTCGTAACCGAAGCGCGCGAAGCAGCTGCGCGATCCGTCGAGGATCTGTCGGCGTCGTGCGTCCAAGTGGTCCTGGCTGACCCGGGGCATGCCGTGAATCCTTGCAGGACGGTCGTTGCGGTTGCAATCCGTACGTACGGTTTGTTGGCAAATCGAGCCGGTTCGGGTGGTGGTGAACCGAATCAGCACGCTTCCCGCCTGCTCGATAACAGCTGCCCGGGCGCAGAACAAGGGTCGCGGCTGTCAGAGGCGGGCGGTAGCGTCGGTAACCGGCCAAACACGGGCGGTGATGATCTTGCCGATATCGACCGATCCTGCAGCAGGCGAATTTCCGACCTCACGAGTGCGCACCAGGGCGGAGGCCGAGGCCTACGTGGCGTCGGTGTGCTTCAAGCACGGTCCTCCTCGATTGCTGGGTGTCGAACTCGAATGGACCTTGCACCACCGATCCGATCCGGGACGTGCCCTCGACGCCGCGACGCTGATCGCCGCTCTCGGCCCGCACGCACCCCGCTCCCTGGTTCCCGACAGCCCGCAACAGCCGCTGCCGAACGGCTCCGCGCTCAGCGTTGAGCCTGGTGGCCAGGTCGAGATCTCCAGTCTTCCCACCAGTTCGCTGCGATCCCTGCTGAGCGTGGTGGCGGCCGACGCCGACTACCTCCGCCGTACGCTCGCGAAGGCCGGGCTGGTGCTCGGCGAGAGCGGGCTCGACCCGTACCGCCACCCGAACCGGATCCTGCGCGTGCCGCGCTACCAGGCGATGGAGAGCGCGTTCGACCGCATCGGCCTGGACGGCCGGTTGATGATGTGCAGCACCGCCGGGGTGCAGGTGTGCCTCGACGCCGGCGAACCGGAGCGCATCGCCGCGCGGTGGAACGCGCTGCACGCGCTGGGGCCCGTGATGATCGCGGCGTTCGCCAACTCACCGCGCCTGTTCGGCGTGGAGACCGGGTGGGCCTCCACCCGGACCCGGGTGCTGCTCGACACCGATCCGCCGCGCACCCGGCCGGGCCCGATCAAGGGCGACCCGGTCCGCGGCTGGGCGCGGCGGATGCTGGACATGTCCGTCGTGTGCCGCCGACGGGAGGGCGACGACTGGTCGGCGCCCAGCGGCCTCAGCTTCGCCGAGTGGATCCACGGCGGGCTCCCGGAGGCTCCCACCCGTGACGACCTCGACTACCACCTGACCACGGTCTTCCCGCCGGTTCGCGCGCGCGGGTACCTGGAGGTGCGCTACCTCGACGCCCAGTCCGGTACGGACTGGATGCTGCCCACCGCGGCGCTCGCGGCCCTGTTCGGCGACGAGTCCGCCGTGGACAAGGTGGCGGTGATGGCCGCGCCCGCAGCCGGGCGCTGGGTGCACGCGGCCCGCTCCGGTCTCGCCGATCCGGTGCTGGCCCAATCCGCCCGGGAGATCTTCGACCTGGCGTGCCGGTTGCTCGACGGCGTGGGCGGGGGCCTCGCCGAACGCCTGGCAGAGCACGTCGCACGGCGGCTGAGCTGAACTCGTCACGACCGGAGGGGTGCACGGTGAAAGACCTTCAGGACATGGGAACCGAGGACCTGCGCGAGCACGTCGCGGCCGAGCTGGCCCGCACGCGGCAGCGCAGCGCGCAGCTCACCGACGCCGTCGACGACGAGGATCTCGTCAAGCAGCACTCGCCGCTGATGTCGCCGCTGGTCTGGGACCTCGCGCACGTCGGCAGCCAGGAGGAGCTGTGGCTGGTGCGCGACGTGGGCGGGCGCGAGGCGGTCCGCCCCGACATCGACGACCTCTACGACGCCTTCCAACACCGCAGGGCCGACCGCCCCGAGCTCCCGCTGCTGGGCCCGACGGAAGCCCGCCAGTACGTCTCGACGGTGCGGGACAAGGTCTTCGACCTGCTCGGCGAGACACCGCTGGAGGGGCGCAGGCTCGTCGACAGGGCCTTCGCCTTCGGCATGATCGTGCAGCACGAGCAGCAGCACGACGAGACGATGCTGGCCACCCACCAGTTGCGCGACGGGCCGCCCGCGCTCGACGCCGAACCTCCGCCACCGGGTGAGACGGCGCTGCCGTCCGAGGTGTACGTGCCTGCCGGGAGCTTCGCGATGGGCACCTCCACCGAGGCCTGGGCGCTGGACAACGAGCGCCCGGCGCACGAGGTCCACGTCGAGGCGTTCCACCTCGACACGACGCCGGTCACCAACGCCGAGTTCGCCCGGTTCATCGACGCCGGCGGCTACCACGAGCCGCGCTGGTGGAGCGAAGCCGGAGAGCGCTACCGGCACAAGGCCTCCCTGGAAGCTCCCCGATTCTGGATCCGCGACG
This sequence comes from Saccharopolyspora tripterygii, assembly GCF_054778355.1. Classification (NCBI taxonomy): domain Bacteria; kingdom Bacillati; phylum Actinomycetota; class Actinomycetes; order Pseudonocardiales; family Pseudonocardiaceae; genus Saccharopolyspora; species Saccharopolyspora tripterygii. Next base: position 86,597 of record NZ_BAAGZP010000034.1, read on the forward strand.
GCGACCGCTGGATGCGCCGCCGCTTCGGGCGCGTCGAGGAGGTGCCCGACGACGAACCCGTGGTGCACGTCAGCTTCTACGAGGCCGAGGCCTACGCCGCGTGGGCCGGGAAGCGGTTGCCCACCGAGCAGGAGTGGGAGAAGGCGGCCAGGTTCGACCCCGCCACCGGCCGCTCCCGCCGATACCCGTGGGGTGACGAGGACCCGGACGCCGAACACGCGAACCTGGGACAGCGCCACCTGCAGCCGGCCCCGGCCGGGGCCTACCCGCAGGGCGAGGCGCCCTGCGGCGCGCGGCAGCTCATCGGCGACGTGTGGGAATGGACCTCGAGCGATTTCCTGCCGTACCCGGGGTTCGCCGCGTTCCCCTACCGGGAGTACTCGGAGGTGTTCTTCGGCAGCGACCACAAGGTGTTGCGCGGCGGGTCCTTCGGCACCGACCGGGCGGCGTGCCGGGGCACGTTCCGCAACTGGGACCTGCCGATCCGTCGGCAGATCTTCGCGGGCTTCCGCTGCGCCCGCACACCGATCCCGGACGAGCGCTGAGCATGTGCCGACATCTGGGCTACCTCGGAGCTCCCGTGCCGTTGGCGGAGCTGCTGCTCGATCCGGCGCACTCGCTGCTGGAGCAGTCCTGGGCGCCGAACGACATGCGCGGTGGCGGGACCGTCAACGCCGACGGCTTCGGAGCCGGCTGGTTCCGCTCCGACGGGACCACCGGCGTGTACCGCAACGGTGCGGCGATGTGGACCGACACGTCGTTCCCACCGCTCGCCAGGGATCTGCGGGCGTCGGCCGTGGTCGCGGCCGTCCGGTCGGCCACCACGGGCATGCCGGTGGGACCCGAGCTGTGCGCCCCGATGACCGACGGGCGGTGGTTGTTCAGCCACAACGGCAAGGTCGGCGGCTGGCCGGATTCGCTGGCGAAGCTCGCGGGACGACTCGACCCCGCCGAGCTGCTGACGGCCCAGCCCACCGATTCGGCGGTGCTGTGGGCGCTGCTGCGGCGGCGGCTCGCCGACGGCGATGACCCCGAGACTGCGATCGCCGAGCTCGTGCGGGAAGTGCACGCCGCGGCACCGGATTCGCGGCTGAACCTGCTGCTCTGCGACGGCAACCGGATCGTGGCCACCACCTGGACCCACTCGCTGTGGGTGTGCCGGGAACCCGATTCGGTGACCATCGCCTCCGAACCGTTCGGCCGGTCCGACCGGACCCCGTGGGTGGAGATCCCCGATCGCTGCCTGGTGGTGGCCGACACTGAACACACCGAGGTCGTTTCCCTGGAGGAGCCGTGCGACAACCCGACCTGACCGTGCGCTTCACCGAGGCGGACGCCGACCGCGAACTGCGCGCCGAAGTCCGAGAAGGGCTGACCGACCACCCGAAGTGGCTCTCGCCCAAGTGGTTCTACGACGCGGCGGGCAGCGAGCTGTTCGAGCGCATCACCGAGCTCGACGAGTACTACCAGACCCGGGCCGAGCACCAGATCCTCCAGCGCACCGCGTTGACCATCGCGGAGCTCACCAACGCCGCCACGCTGGTGGAACTGGGCTCGGGTTCTTCGGAGAAGACCCGGCTGCTGCTGGACTCCCTGCGCAAGCACGGCACGCTGCGGCGGTTCGTGCCGCTGGACGTCTCCGAGTCGGCCCTGCGCGGCGCGGTCGCGGCGATCGAGTCCGACTACCCTGAGCTGATCGTGTCCGGGGTCGTCGACGACTTCACCACCGGCAGGCTCGACGCTGGCGAGGACCGGCTGGTGGCGTTCCTCGGAGGCACCATCGGCAACCTCCTCCCGGAGGAACGCGCCGGGTTCTTCGCCGCGTTGCACGCAGCGATGCGGCCGGGGGAGTGGCTGCTGCTGGGGACCGACCTGGTCAAGGAGCCGTCGCGGCTCATCCGCGCCTACGACGACGCGGCGGGCGTGACCGCGGACTTCAACCGGAACGTGCTGGCTGTGCTGAACAAGCGCCTCGGCGCGGACTTCGACGTGGACTCCTTCGAGCACGTGGCGCGCTGGAACACCGATCAGGAGTGGATCGAGATGCGGTTGCGCGCCCGGCGGCCGATGCACGTCAGGGTGCGTGAGCTCGCGCTGGACGTCGACTTCGCGGAGGGTGAGGAGATCCGCACCGAGATCTCGGCGAAGTTCCGGCGTAATCGCATCGCCGACGAGCTGGCCGTGGCGGGTTTCGACCTGGGGAGCTGGTGGCTGGACGACGCGTCGGAGTTCGCGCTGTCGCTGTCGATCGCGCGCTGAGTCACTGCTGCAGCTCCGGATCGGACTGTCCGGACTGGCCGGACAGTCGTGACATGCAGCGCACGCACGGCATTCCGGTCGGTTGCTCGGACACCTCGGCCACGTACGAGGGGATCTGAATGCCGCACAACGTGCGCCATGCCGCTGGGAACGGTCCTTCCGGCTGCGTCGCCAGGTGCGCCTGGCGACGGGACTCGGCGACCACGCCCGCGGCGAAACGCACCGCGACCACTGCGTTCATAGTGCCGCCCCCGTGGATCGTGCCTCACCCGGCCGCAGGCTCGTGTCCACCGGGTCCCCCGGGAGTCCGCGGGCGGGCAGGGCTTTGTGGATTCGGTCGATCATTTTCCACCTCCGCGGACGGGACTCGTCCGGCGAAGACGTGTGACGCGAGACTAGGAGGCTTGACCCGTTCGGCCCATCAGACATGCGCCGATCGGCGCAATTGATCACCTGAAGGGGTTGCCCGGGACACTCCGCGCACGGTCGGTGAGCGGTGTTGCGGCGGCGACGCCGACCTGCCCTGCTCGGCAGGTGCCGGAGGTGAAAAGGGCCGGTCACGCGACGCCAGCTACAGGGGGGGAGGTGCTGGCGCGGCGTGACCGGCGGGGCACAGGCTACACCCGGTGCGCGTGCGGTCACCCGCAGCCGGTCAGGGCGCGGATCCCCCGGTCGCGGTGGCCTGGTCGTGGCCGAGACGCATCCGGCGCGGGAGACTGGGCCGATCGAACGAGGCCGCTGGAGCAGGAGGAAGCATGTCGGATTCGTTGCTGGCCCGCCACAAGGCAGTGCTGCCGGATTGGCTGTCGCTGTACTACGAGGAGCCGATCGAGATCGTCAGCGGCTCCGGGCGGCACGTCAGAGACGCCGACGGCACCACGTACCTGGACTTCTTCGCGGGCATCCTCACCAACGCCATCGGCTACGACATCGATGAGATCAGCGATGCCGTGCGCAAGCAGGTCGACACCGGTGTCCTGCACACCTCGACGCTGTACCTGATCCGGCAGCAGGTGGAACTGGCCGAGCGCATCGCGGAGCTGTCAGGACTGGCGAACCCGAAGGTGTTCTTCACCAACTCGGGCACCGAGGCCAACGAGACGGCGCTGATGCTGGCGACCCAGAAGCGGCGCAGCAACCAGGTCCTGGCGCTGCGCAACTCCTACCACGGGCGGGCGTTCGCGACGCTGGCCGTGACCGGCAACCGGGGGTGGTCGGCGACCTCGTTGTCGCCGATCAAGGTCAGCTACGTGCACGGCGGGTACCCCTACCGCAGCCCGTTCGGCGGGTTGTCCGACGCCGACTACATCGCCGCGTGCGTCGACGACCTGCGCGAGGTCATCGAGACCACCACAGCAGGCGACGTCGCCTGCATGATCGCCGAGCCGATCCAGGGCGTCGGCGGGTTCGCCACCCCGCCCGACGGGCTGCTGGGCGCGTTCGCCGAGGTGCTGGAGGAGTACGGAATCCTGCTGATCTCCGACGAGGTGCAGACCGGGTGGGGCCGCACCGGAGAGCACTTCTGGGGCATCCAGGCGCACGGCGTCACGCCCGACGCGATGACGTTCGCCAAGGGGTTGGGCAACGGGCTGGCGATCGGTGGGCTCGTCGCGGAGAAGGAGCTGATCGACGACATCGGCGCCAACTCGATCTCCACCTTCGGCGGCAACCCGGTGTCCACCGGTGGGGCGCACGCCGCGCTGGAGTACCTGATCGAGCACGACCTGCAGGGCAACGCGGCGAAGCTGGGTGCCCAGCTGCTGCGAGGGCTGCGCTCCCACGGCAGCGCGCTGATCGGCGACGTGCGCGGCAAGGGGCTGATGATCGGGGTCGAACTGGTCGTGCCGGGCGGGAAGCAGCCGGCGCCGCAGGCGGCCGCGCGGGTCATGGAACTGGCCAAGCAGCGAGGTCTGCTGATAGGCAAGGGCGGCCTGCACGGCAACGTCCTCCGCCTGGCGCCTCCGATGACGCTCACCGAGTCCGAAGCCGCGCAGGCGCTGGAGATCCTGACCGACACCGTCTCGCTGGCCGAGCAGGAGCTGTTCTCGTCATGACCGAGCTCATCCACCACTGGATCGCGGGCAAGTCCGCCGACACCGCGCCCGAGCGCACCGGGAAGGTGTTCAACCCGGCCACCGGGGAGGTGACGGGCACGGTCGCCTACGCCGACGGGTCCGATGTGGACACCGCGGTGGCGGTGGCCTCCGAGGCGTTGCGGGAGTGGCGGCGCACCTCGCTGGCCAAGCGGTCGGCGGTGCTGTTCGCGTTCCGGGAGCTGCTCAACGAGCGCAAGGACGAGCTGGCCGAGATCATCACCGCCGAGCACGGCAAGGTGCTCTCCGACGCGGCGGGGGAGGTGCAGCGCGGGCTGGAGAACGTCGAGTACGCCTGCGGCATCCCGAACCTGCTGCAGGGCGGTTTCTCGGAGAACGCCTCCACCAGCGTCGACGTGCACTCGACGCGTCAGCCGGTCGGCGTGGTCGGGGTGATCTCCCCGTTCAACTTCCCCGCCATGGTGCCGCTGTGGTTCGCGCCCAACGCGATCGCCTGCGGCAACGCGGTGATCCTCAAGCCCAGCGAGAAGGACCCGTCGGCAGCGCTGTTCCTCGCCGAGCTGTGGAAGGAGGCGGGGCTGCCGGACGGCGTGTTCAACGTCGTCCAGGGCGACAAGGTCGCGGTCGACGCGCTGCTGGAGCACCGCGACGTCAAGGCGATCTCGTTCGTCGGCTCCACGCCGATCGCCCGCTACGTCTACGAGACCGGCACCGTGCACGGCAAGCGGGTGCAGGCGCTCGGCGGGGCGAAGAACCACATGGTGGTGCTTCCCGACGCCGACCTCGACCTGGCCGCGGACGCCGCCGTCTCGGCCGGGTTCGGATCCGCCGGCGAGCGCTGCATGGCGATCTCCGCCGTCGTGGCGGTCGACCCGGTGGGCGACGACCTGGTCGCCAAGATCGCGGAGCGGGTGGGCGAGCTCACCGTCGGCGACGGTCGCCGCGCCTGCGACATGGGACCGCTGGTCACCGCCTCCCACCGCAGCAGGGTGTCGTCCTACGTGGACGCAGGCCTGGAGGCCGGTGCGGAGCTGGTCGTCGACGGTCGCGAGGTCGAGGCCGACGGGGCTGCCGAGGGCTTCTGGCTCGGCCCCACGCTCTTCGACCGCGTCGGGACCGGGATGTCGATCTACACCGATGAGATCTTCGGTCCCGTGCTCTCGGTCCTGCGCGTGCCGAGCTACGACGTCGCGCTGGAGATCGTCAACGGCAACCCCTACGGCAACGGCACCGCCCTGTTCACCGAGAGCGGTGGGGCGGCCCGGCGGTTCAGCGAGGAGGTCGAGGTCGGCATGGTCGGCGTGAACGTGCCGATCCCGGTTCCGGTCGCCCAGTTCTCCTTCGGCGGCTGGAAGGATTCACTGTTCGGCGACTCCCACGCCTACGGCCCGGACGGCATCCGCTTCTTCACCCGAACCAAGGTGGTCACGACGCGCTGGCCGGACCCGTCGCACGGCGGCGTGAACCTGGGCTTCCCGCAGAACAGCTGAGCCGCTCCGGTCAGCCCCGGGAATTCCGGGGCTGACCGGACGTGACCCCTGTTCGTCTCCTACGCTGCCGGGCATGCCCGCACTCAGCCCGCAGTCGGTCCTGGAAGGACGCAACTCCAACCGAGCACCGGTGTCGCTGATCATCGGGCTGGTGGTCTCGGGCGTCTGCATGCTGCTGGCGCTGGCGTCCTACTTCCTGCTGTCCCCGGACGCGCCGGGCAACGTCGTCATCGGCATGCTCCTGGCGCTGCCGACCGCGATCGTGCTGGTGGCGCTGCTCCTGCTGGTGGACCGGCTGGAACCGGAACCGCGGCTGAACCTGCTGCTCGCCTTCGGGTGGGGCGCCGGGGTCGCGCTGCTGGGGGCGCTGATCGTCAACACCCTCGGCGAGTCGGTGCTGGCCGCCGTGATGGGCCCGGAACCGGCGTCGGTGCTGACCGTGTCGGTGATCGCGCCCTTCGTGGAGGAGAGCTTCAAGGGCGCCCTGCTGCTGTTCCTGCTGCTGGTCAGGCCCAACGAGATCGACGGCCCCACCGACGGCATCGTCTACGCGGGCATGTGCGGACTGGGCTTCGCGCTGGTCGAGAACGTCCTCTACTACATGCAGGGCCTGGCCTCGGTGTCCGGCGAGATCTGGGGGACGGTCCTGATCCGCGGTGTGGTGGCCCCGCTGGGGCACCCGATGTACACCGCGATGACGGGACTGGGCGTCGCCTACGCCGCCACCCACCGCGGTGCGGGACGGGTCTTCGCGGTGTTCTTCGGCTGGTGCGCCGCGGTGTTCCTGCACGCGCTCTGGAACGGCGGCTCGACGCTGTTCGGCATCGGCGGGCTGGTGCTGGCCTACCTCGTGGAGGCCGGGGTCCTGCTCGTGCTGGTGATCATCCTGATCCGGGACCGACGGCGCCTGGTCCGCTCCATCGGCCGCTACCTGCCCGCCTACATCCCCAGCGGGCTGGTGGCTCCCAACGACATCCGCATGCTCGGTGCGATGGCGGGTCGCCGCCAGGCCCGTCACTGGGCGCGTTCCCAGGCGGGCAACGTCGGCGCGCAGGCGATGGGCGACTACCAGCTCGCCGCCACCGAGCTCGCGCTGCTGCACGCCCGTGCCGAGCGGCGCACGATCGAACCGCAGACGTTCTTCGTCCGACGGGATCAGATCGTGGCCCTCATGCGGGTCGCCCGGGACGCGTTCTTCCGCCGCACGCCGAAGCCCCAGCCCGCACCGTGGGCGCAACACGAGCGGTCCGGCTTCTTCGTCCTGCCGCAGCAGCTCAACGACATGCCGACGCACAAGCTGCGCGTGCCGCCGCAGGCACCGCCGGGACCGGGGCCTCAAGCGCCGGGACACCAAGCGCCGGGGCCGCCGCCACCTCGTCCGCCATGGCCGGGCCAGCAGGGACCAGGTCAGCAGCGTCCGGGCCAGCAGCCTCCTGGACCGCCGCCGCAGGCGCCGCCTCCGGCTCCCGGGGCGCAGCGTCCGGGGCCGCCGCCACCGGGTCCGCAGGCGCCGGGGCCGCCGCCACCTCCTCCGCCATGGCCGGGGCAGCAGGGGCCGGGGCAGCAGGGGCCGGGCCAGCAGGGGTCGGGCCAGCAGGGGCCGCCGCCGGGACCGCCGGGGCCGAGGCCGCCGCGGTAGGTGCCGAGAAGGCGGGAATCGATGCTCTCCCCGGGAGCGCGGATCCTCGATAGGGTGAGCCGCCCATGCGCGACCGAGCTGATCGCGGCGTCCACCGATACTGAGGCAGCATCGATGTTCACCCTGAACCATCTGACCGGCTTCGTCGCCGTTGCCGAGGAGCAGCACTTCGGCCGCGCAGCCCAGCGCCTCCGGATGACCCAGCCGCCGCTGACGCGGCAGATCCAGCAGCTCGAGAAGGAGCTGAAGGTCCAGCTGTTCGACCGGACGAGCCGCACGGTGCGGTTGACCCCGGCCGGGCGTGCCTTCCTCGACGACGCCCGGCGCCTGCTCAGCGAGGCCGAGAACGCGGCGCTGTCGGTGCGGCGGGTCACCGCGGGCCAGGCCGGCATGATCCGGGTCGGCTTCACCGCGACCTCGGCTTACGGGGAGCTCGGCGGCGTGCTGGCGACCGTTCGCGAGCACCTGCCGCACGTGGACGTGGTGCTGCACGAACTCGTCACCCGCGACCAGATCGAGCGGCTGTCCGGCGGCTCGCTGGACCTCGGGCTCGCGAGGCCGCCCGCCGCGCGTCCCGAGCTGGCCTCGCGCCGGCTTCGAGCGGAACCGCTGCTCGCGGCGCTGCCGGAGGGACATCCGCTGGCAGGTGGCTCAACACCGCTGGAGCTGAACCGGTTCCACGGCACCGACATGGTGATGTACTCGCCTACGGAGGCCCGGTACTTCCACGAGCTGCTGGTCACCACGTTCGGAAACGCCGACGTGCAGCCGAGTTACGTGCAGCACGTCAGCCAGATCCACACCGCCCTGGCGCTCGTGCAGGTGGGACTCGGCGCGGCCCTGGTGCCCGCCACGGCCGCGCGTCTGCACTTCGAGGGCGTGGTCTTCCACGAGGTACACCTTCCCGAACCGGAACCGGTCGAGCTGCACCTGGTGTGGCGGCACGCCAACGACAACCCGGCCCTCCGCGCCTTGCTGGACCTGCTCTGACGCGAGCCGCTCAGACCTCGGTCTTCTCGGGAACGTCCTCCGGGGATGCGCGTCGGGCGCGGACGAGCTTGTGCGCCAGCGGAAGCAGGATCACGACGAACAGCAGAACCAGCAGGGTGCCCGAGATCGGCCGGGTGAAGAACCCGGCCGGGTCTCCTTCGAAGAGCAGCAGCGCCCTGCGCAACGAGGTCTCCAGCAGCGAACCGAGCACGAAGGCCAGCACCAGCGGTCCCGGCTCGAAGCCGAACTTCTTCATCAAGTAGCCGATGGCGCCGAAGGCGATCACCAGCGCCATGTCGAAAACGCTGTTGCGGACGGTGTACACGCCGATGAGCGTGATCAGCACGGTGATCGGGGCCGAGATCGACTCCCGCACCCGGAGGATCTTCACGAACAGGCCCACCAGCGGGATGCTCATGATCAGCAGCAGGATGTTCCCGATGTACATCGAGTTCACCACGCCCCAGAACAACTCCGGTTCCTCGTCCACGAGTTGAGGACCGGGCGTCACGCCCTGGATGAGCAGAGCACCGAAGATCATCGCCATCGTCGCGTTGGCCGGGATTCCCAGCGTCAGCAACGGGATGAACGAGGATGTCGCCGCGGCGTTGTTCGCGGTCTCGGGTGCCGCCACGCCCTCCACTGCGCCCTTGCCGAAGCGTTCGGTAGTCTTCGCTCGGCGCTTCTCCCACGCGTAGGCGGCGAGCGAGGAGAGCGTGGCGCCGCCACCCGGCAGCACTCCCAGCACGAATCCCAGCACCGAACCGCGGCCGATGGCGCCCGAGGACTGCCGGAGGTCGCTGCGCGAGGGCCACGCGTTGGCGACGCCTCCGGCGGCCATCGCGGCCTTGCGCCGCTGTTCGAGGTTGTAGAGGATCTCGCCGAGCCCGAACAGGCCCATGGCGATGGGGACGAAGTCGAGTCCGTCGGAGAGGGCGAGCGCGTCGAAGGTGAAGCGCTCGGCTCCGGTGAACGCGTCGCGTCCCACGGTGGCCAGGAGGAGTCCGACGCAGGCGGCGACGATCGCCTTCACCCGGCCGCCGTTGCTCACCGTGGCGACCAGGAGGATGCCGAGCAGCGCCAGCGCCGTGTACTCGGGCGGACCGAAGTCCAGCGCGAAACCCGCGATGAGCGGAGCGAGGAAGGACAGCGCCACGATCGAGGCGGTGCCACCGGCGAACGAGCCGATCGCGGCGATGCCGAGCGCGGTTCCCGCCTTGCCCTGCCGGGCGAGGGCGTGCCCGTCGAAGACCGTCACCACCGAGGACGCTTCACCGGGCAGCCGCAGCAGCACCGAGGTGATGGTGCCGCCGTACTGCGCGCCGTAGAAGATGCCCGCGAGCATGATGATCGCGGTCACCGGCTCGACGTCGAACGTCAGGGGCAGCAGGATCGCGATCGTCGCCGCCGGCCCGAGGCCGGGCAGCACGCCCACCAGCATGCCGATCACAACGCCGATGAGGCAGTACAGCAGGTTGGTGGGTTCGAGAACGACGCCGAACCCCTCGATCGCCGGGCTGAGGAAGTCCATCGCCGCTCCTAGCGGGTCGTGCGGAAGAGCCTGCGAGCGATGCGGGTTCGCGGCATCGCGAGAGCTCTAGAACAGGTGGGGGATCGGTACGTTCAGCGCGCCGACGAAGATGATGTAGAAGGCGACGACGATGCCGATGCTGCCGATGGCCGACAGCCGCCACGATTCGCCGCCCAGGAAGTGCAGCCACACGAAAGCCAGTAGCGCTGAGGGGATCTCGAACCCGATCACGCTGATCACCGCGACGAACCCGATCATCGTCGCGACACCGGCTCCGACCCTCCAGGCCGAGGAGGTGACCTGCTCCGCGTCGGCCGTGCTCCGGGCCAGAACGGCGAGAACGACGCCGAGGCCGGTGATCGCGACGCTGATCAGGAAAGGCCAGGTGCCCGCTGCGGGGGCGGCCGCCGTGCCCAGCCCGAGCGATGCGGAGCCGATGAGTCCGCCGACGCCGATGGCCACCACGACGAGCGCCACCACGAGGTTCGACACCGGACCCGCCTGGTGCGGGACCTCGGCTTCCGGTGCGGCCGACTGCGGCTCCGCGTGGAAGCGGTCGTCGTCGACTTCGGGTGGGGGCGTGCTCATTCCTGCCCGCCGAGGTCGATGCCGTAGTGCTGCACCATGGTCCGGTAGCTGTCCAGGGACGCGGTCCACTCGTGGACGAGTGTCGCGCCGTCGACCTCGTGCGGCGTCAACAGGTTCTCCTCGTTGAACTTGCGGTACGGCTCGGTGGCGAAGGCGTTGCGGAACGCGGTGCGCAACCGGTCGACGACCTCCGCCGGCGTCCCCTTCGGGGCGACGATCGCGCGGAATTGCGACACCTCGACGTCGTAGCCCTTCTCGACCGCGGTCGGGGTGTCGGGCAGGTACTGGCTGCGCTGGTCGGCGAAGGTCAGCAGCGGCACGAGCTCGCCGGCCTTGATCTGGCTGATCGCCTCGCCCAGCTGGACGGCGGCGACGTCGACCTGGTTTCCCAGGACGGCCGTCATCGCGGGAGAGCCGCCGTCGAAGGGCACGGCTGTACCGGGGATTCCGGCGTGCTTGAACAGGAGTTCCTGGGCCAGTTGACTTCCGGTGCCGACCCCGGTGGTGCCGAACTTGAGGTCCCGGTGGGCGTCGATGAGGCTCTGCACCGAGTTGAGCCCGGAGTCGGGGTTGGCGACCAGCACGTAGTCGTCCTGGGAGATGCCGGTGACGACGTCGAAGTTCCGGATGTCGACGGCTTCTTCGGGCGCGACGGCGAGCGGGGTGATCGAGGTCAGCGACGCGTTGATGACCATGATGTTCTGGCCGTCGGGTGCGCGCCCCGTCAGCTCCTTGGCGGCCAGAGCGCCGTTGGCACCGGGGGTGTTGACCACCGGGACCGCGACGCCGAGGTCATCGGAAGCGGCATCTGCCAGGGCGCGCCCGATGAGGTCCGTGCTGCCGCCGGGTGCTTGCCCGACCGCCATCGTGATGGGACCGCTCGGGAACCGACCTCCGCCGCTGGTGGAGAGGTTTCCACCGCAGGCGGCGAGTGACAGGGACAGTCCCGCTGCGAGCGCGGCCACCGTTCCTCGGCGAACTGACTGCATCGTCAACGCCTTCTCCTTCGATCCGCTGAGTCGTCCGCGGCCGGCGCGATGTGAGTGCGGTCACGGTGACGATTGTGCGGAAAGCCTAGGGAGGTCCTTCCATGCGTGTCCAAGCCTGATTTCGCATCGATCGATACCTTGAGCGCATCGCGTCCGGGTCCCAGGTGGGGCGGGGTGTTGGCGAGAACGTCGATGCGCCAGCGGTATTGGTCGATGTCGGTTCGGTGTTGGACCGGCATCGGCGGGCGCCCTAGTGTCCAGAGCACCGTGCCCGCCGGGTGCTGCGGGTGACGACCGCCGGTGCGCAGCGGAAACCGGGATCGATGACCTCGCAGAACACCCCTGGACGGAGACCAGATCCATGACGGCGACCCCTTCGGCCACGCTGGACCGCATCAGCGAGGTCAGACTCTCCTCGGTGACGCTCCCGCTGCCGACCGCGATCAGCGATGCCAAGGTGCTCACCGGTCGGCAGAAGCCGATGGCCGAGGTGGCGATGCTCTTCGCGGAGATCACCACCGAATGCGGTGTCGAGGGCGTCGGTTTCAGCTACTCGAAGCGCGCCGGTGGCCCGGGCCAGTTCGCCCACGCTCGCGAGATCGCCCCGGTGCTGCTGGGCGAGGACCCCAGCGACATCGCCAAGATCTGGGACAAGCTGGTCTGGGCCGGCGCTTCGGTCGGCCGCAGCGGTCTGTCGGTGCAGGCCATCGCGGCGTTCGACGTCGCGCTCTGGGACCTCAAGGCCAAGCGGGCGGGACTGCCGCTGGCGAAACTGCTCGGTTCCCACCGTGATTCGGTGCGCTGCTACAACACCTCGGGCGGTTTCCTGCACGCGCCGATCGACGAGGTGGTCGAGCGCGCGGCGGAGTCGGTGGCGCAGGGCATCGGCGGGATCAAGATCAAGGTCGGGCATCCCGACAACGCGACCGATCTGAGCAGGGTGGAGGCTGTGCGCGAGAAGATCGGTGACGGGGTGGCCCTGATGGTCGACGCCAACCAGCAGTGGGACCGCCCGACCGCGCGCCGCATGTGCCGCGCGCTGGAACCGCTGAACCTGGTCTGGATCGAAGAGCCGCTCGACGCCTACGACTTCGAGGGCCACGCGGTGCTGGCCTCGGCGTTCGACACGTCGATCGCGACGGGGGAGATGCTCACGAGCGTCGCCGAGCACCGCGAGCTCATCCGCGCGGGCGGTGCCGACATCGTGCAGCCGGACGCTCCGCGCGTCGGCGGCATCACGCAGTTCCTGAAGGTGATGGCGCTTGCGGAGGACCGCAACCTCCAGCTCGCGCCGCACTTCGCCATGGAGATCCACGTGCACCTTGCCGCGGCCTACGGGTTCGAGTCTTGGGTGGAGCACTTCGAGTGGCTGGACCCGCTGTTCGACGAGCACCTCGCGATCGCCGACGGCCGGATGCACATCTCGCCTCGCCCCGGGCTCGGCGTGACGATCAGCGACCAGGCTCGGGCCTGGACCGTCGCCCGGGAGTCGTTCCGCTCCTGAGCTGCGGCGAAGGGGAGGCGCGAAGTTCCCACTGTGTAGTTGTCAAACAGCAGTGCCGCATCGAGCGCGACGTGAGAGCGGGTGGAGGATTTCGTCGGCGCGGAGACGAAATCCGCTGGCGCAGTGCGATGTGGTGGTCGGATGGTTCCTCCTCTCCGTCGACGAGGGCTGGTCTGGGCAGTGGGACTGGCGATGTTCCGAATCGAACGCATGTTCCCATTGTGGCGATGGGGCGCCGGAAAAGCGAGCGAAGTCAGGTCGCTGGATCGGGTGATCCGCTCCGCCGTGCGAAACGGGCGGCGGAGCAGCGGATTTCAGAGCACGTGGTCGCGCAGTTGTGCGGCGAGGTCGGTGATGTCCCGCGCGATGACGTCCCACGTGTTCGTGGCGTGGAGGTCGTCGCGTTGCGAAGGCCCGTACTCGGTCGGCCGGGGGGTGAAGGCGGTTCGCAGCCCGGCGTCGCGGGCCGCGGCGAGGTCGAGGTTGTGCGCCGCGCACAGCATCACGCGCTCGGGTGGGAGGCGGAGGATCTCCGTGGTGCGCAGGTAGGCGTCGGGATCCGGTTTGTAGGTGCGGGTGAGGTCGGATCCGATGATGACGTCCCACGGGAGACCCGCGTGCTTGGCCATCCTGGTCAGCAGGGCGGTGTGGCCGTTGGACAGCGGGCCGATGATGAAGTCCCGCTTGATCTCGGTCAGGCCCGGAACGCTGTCCGGCCAGGCGGGGAGCCGGTGCCAGGCGCGGTTGAGGTGCTCCACCGCGGTGGGGTCGCCGCCCAGGGGCAGGCCGAACTCCGCGGCCGTGGCGTCGAGGTTCTCCCGGTGGAGGACGTCGAGGTCGACGAAATCCCGGTCGCCGTCGCGGATCGGTTTCATCGACGGTTGGTAGCGGGAGCGCCACGCGAGCGCGAACGCGTCGGCGTCGATCGTCTCGCCCGCGAACTCCTCGACCGCTCGGGAGACGCCGGTCCGCCAGTCGACGACGGTGCCGAAGGTGTCGAACAGCACCGCGTCCACCAGGCGTTCCGGTCCCATCGCCGCCCTCCCGGTCGTGGCCAACGCCTCGCAGGTTACGGGCTCGGCGACCTGCCCGGAAGGGCGGCGGGACGTCTCAGCGGCGGGACTTCGGGGCGTTCTCCGCCGTCTTGCCCGGGTCGGTGATGGCGACCGGGGCGAGGACCTCGTTCATCTTCGCGACCAGCTCGGCGTCGAGCGTCACGCCTGCGGCGACCGCGTTCTCCGAGACCTGCTCGGGCCGGGAAGCCCCGATGATCGCGCCGGAGACGTTGTCGTTCTGCAGCACCCACGCCACCGCCAGCTGGGCGAGGCTCAGCCCCGCCTCGTCGGCGAGCGGGGAGAGGTGCTGGACGCGTTCCAGCACCTCGTCGCGCAGGTAGCGGGCCACGAACGTCGACCCGCGCTCGTCGGTGGCGCGGGACCCCGCTGGCGGCTCAGCGCCCGACAGGTACTTGCCGGTGAGCACGCCCTGGGCGATGGGGGAGAACACGATCTGCCCGATCCCCAGCTCGCGGGACGCGGGGACCACCTCGCCCTCGATGACCCGCCAGAGCGCCGAGTACTGCGGTTGGTTGGACACCAGTGGGATCCGCAGCTCGCGCGCCAGCGCGTGACCGGCGCGGATCTGCTCGCCCGTCCACTCGGAAACGCCGATGTAGTGCGCTTTCCCGCTGCGGACGACGTCGGCGAAGGCCTCTATCGTCTCCTCCAGCGGGGTGTCCGGGTCGTAGCGGTGGGCCTGGTAGAGATCGACGTAGTCGGTCTGCAGCCTGCGCAGCGAGGCGTTGATCGACTCCATGATGTGCTTGCGCGACAAACCGCGGTCGTTCTGGCCCTCACCGGTCGGGTGGTAGACCTTCGTGAAGATCTCCAGCCCCTCGCGGCGCTCGGAGCGCAGGGCTCGTCCCAGCACTTCCTCGGCGCGGCCCGCCGCGTACACGTCCGCGGTGTCGAAGCTGGTGATGCCGTTGTTCAGCGCGGCCCGCACGCAGGCCACAGCGGCGTTCTCCTCGACCTGGGAGCCGTGCGTGATCCAGTTGCCGTAGACCAGCTCGCTGATCACCATGCCGCTGCTGCCCAGATGCCGGTAGTGCATTGATGCCCTCCTGGTCGCCTCGATGCGCAAGCCGCCGATCGCAGCATCCTGCGCTGCTCCACTCGATCGGCTAAACCGCCTTCGATCATCGCAGGTCAGACGCTCGTTTTCGATCAACCGACGGTGTTCGGCCGCAGAAGTCCCTTGCGTAAACGCGAGGTAACCGCCAAGGTATCGGTCGCACGCGCGCTTCGGCCGGGTGTGGCCTGGCGGGACAACGGAGTCTTGCCAGGCGTCGAAAGTCCGGGTCGGGGCGTTCACGCGCCGGTCCGACGGAGTCGAAGAGGATTTCCTGGTGCCCAACATCCGCCGGCAGCGAATCGCCGACGACCGGGACGGTGCAACCCGCCTGATGCTGCGGGCCGCATGGCTGCAACTCTTCACCACGCTCGTACGCTGAAGCCACCCGTTCGCCCGGCGTGAGCTGATCGAGTACTGGCTAGGCTCGGGGATCCCGCCTTTCGCGAAGAGGTGATCCCTCGTGCAGGACAGAACGATCGGCCAGTGCATTCGAGAGTTGCGCGGTCGGCTCTTCACCCAGCGGCAACTCGCCGAGCGAGCCGAGGTCTCCGTCGACCTCGTCCGCAAGTTGGAGCAGGGCAGTCGCAATTCCGCGAGTGTGGCCAGCTTGCACCGGTTGGCTCGTGCGTTGGACGTTTCCCTGCCCGACCTGCTCGGTCGTGGCTCTTTCCCGAAGAGCGAGACGAACGAAGGAGTGACGGCGCTTCGATTCGCGGTGGCCGGGGTCGGCGATCTGCTCGGCGGCTCCGAGCCCGAGCCGCTGGATGCGCGAGAAGCTGAGCGAACGCTCGCGCATCTGTGGGGTGCGTATTGGGACGGCGAGTACGAACAGCTCGTTTCTCTTCTCCCGCCTGTTCTGGAGTCCTTGCGTGCCCTCGACAGCAGCCCGGCTGCTGCCGTTCATGGCTATTGGCTGGCCGGCTACGTCCTGGTTCAACTGCGACAGCCCGATTCCGCCTTCTTGGCGATCCGACAGGCGGTGGAGTCTGCGGAGAGAGCGGGAGACCCGCTGCTGGTGGCAACCTTGCACGGCACTCTGGCGTGGCAATTGATGGTGTCCGGGCGGCATGCGGAAGCCGAATCGCTGGCTTTGCGAGCGGCCGGAGACGTTGAGCCGCGTGGGCGTGCGAGTTCGCCTGCCCTGTCGACCTACGGCTCGCTCGTGCTCGCAGCGGCAACTGCGGCGTCGAGGGGACGGAAGCCCGACCGGGCGCGCGACATGGTGGCCGAAAGCGCGGAGATCGCCGATCGGCTGGGCGAGGACAGGCAGGATTACCGAACGGCGTTCGGCCCGTCCCAGGTGGTGATGCAGACGGTGGACGTGGCCCTTCAGTCCGAAGAGTTCGCAGACGCGCTCGTGGCTGCGCGGAAGATGCCCAGCACGGGCTCAGCGCTGCCGATGGCCTCCAGAGCTCGGCACTTGACGGACCGGGCGAAGGCTCACGCCAGATTGGGCCAGCACAACGAGGCCGCGAACCTGGTGCTCACCGCGGAGCAGTGGGCTCCCTCGTGGGCTAGGCACCAATCACTGCTGAAGTCCGTCACTCGGGACCTGTTGCACAGCCGCGCGTCCCGCACTCCCCGGTTGCGCAGCATGGCCGCTCGCATCGGTGTGCGGTAGACCGATCGAGCAGTCGTACATGGCGTCATACCGGACCAGCCTCGCGTTCCGCGATCTTGTCCGGCATGACTGGAACAGTGCTGGGGGCGGTCGTGCGGCGGTGGTTGCCGTCGACGTCGTTGCGGGATCTGGAGACGCATCTCGCGGCGGAGGGTGAGCGCACGGGTGCGTGCGGGCAGGGCGTGATGTGGGCTCGGCCGGGGCATCCGACGACGAGCCGGCCGCGCTGCTCGGACTGCGAGCGCGCCCGATGACCCGGCGGGAGGTCGCGCTGGCCGTGCTGCTGCGCCAGGTGCAGTGGAGGGCCGACGAAGCCGCGTTCGACGTCGTGGGAGGCCGGTTGAGCTGCGAGGACTGCCGTGAGCTGAGCGGCGGGTTGCGCGAGCTCGCGGTGGTGCTCGACGACTACGCGGCTTCGGTGCAGCGGTCGCGCAGCTGATGGAGAGGAGCTCCCCTGGTCGCCGGGTGGTGACCAGGGGAGCTCCGCTGCGGGTCAGTACCGCAGGCCGAAACCGTAGGGGAACAGGGGAGTCTGACCGTCGCCGTCGTTGATCGGCTGCTGGTCGGCGGAGTTCATCCAGGTCATCGGGAGGGTCCCGGAGGGGTTGTGGTCGCCGAAGAGCACGTCGGCGACACCGGCTCCCTCGGTGCCCGGCAGCCAGGATGCGAGCAGGGCGTCCCAGTTCGGCAGGTCCTGGCTAATGTCCATCGGGCGGCCGGACACGGTCACCACGATGACCGGGACGCCGCTGTCCTCCAGCTTCTGCAGCGTCTCCTGGTCCTCCTGGTCCAGCCCCATGCCGGACGGGCGGTCGCCCTTGCCCTCCGCGTAGGGGGTTTCGCCGACTACCGCGATCGCGGCTCCGTAGCTGCCGTCGATCCCGTTGCCGTGGCGGTCGTAGGTGACCTGCGAACCCCGAGCCGCCTCCTGGATGCCCTGCAGGATCGTGGTGCCGGGCGTGATCGGGCCGCTCTCGCCCTGCCAGCTGATCGTCCAGCCGCCGGACTGGTTGCCGATGTCGTCGGCGTTCTTGCCCGCCACGAACAGCTTCCCGCCGTCCTTGGCCAGCGGTAGCAGACCGCCGTCGTTCTTCAGCAGCACCTGGGATTTCCGGACCGCGTCGCGTGCCAGCGCGCGGTGCTCCGGGCTGCCGACCGTGCCGGTGAACTGGCGATCGGTGTAGGGGTTCTCGAACAGGCCGAGCTCGAACTTCTTGGTGAGGATGCGGCGGTTGGCGTCGTCGATGCGCGACATCGGTACGTGGCCGTTCTCGACCTCGCCGCGCAGCAGCTCCGTGAACTTCTGCCAGTCGTTGGGCACCATGATCATGTCCAGCCCGGAGTTGATGGCGGTCGCGACCTCCTCGGCCGTGAAGCCCAGCTGACCGTCGATCTGGTCGATCGCGTCGTAGTCGGAGATCACGAAGCCCTTGAACCCGAGCTCGCCCTTGAGCACGTCGTTGACCAGGTACGAGTGGGCGTGCAGCTTCTGCCCGTTCCAGCTGCTGTAGGAGAGCATCACCGAGCCCACGTCCCGGTTGATCGCCTCCTGGAACGGAGGCAGGTGAATCCGGCGTAGCTCCTGCTCGTCGATCTCGGTGTTGCCCTGGTCGTCACCGGCGGTCGTCCCGCCGTCGCCGATGTAGTGCTTGGCCGTGGCCAGCACCGATCCGGGCGCGTCTAGGGATTCGCCCTGCAATCCGTTGATGGCGGTGGCGTGGGCCGTCGGTCGTTCCGGCGTCTCGCCGAAGGACTCGTAGGTGCGTCCCCAGCGGTCGTTGCGGGCGACGCACAGGCACGGCGCGAAGTCCCAGTCGATGCCGGTGCCCGAGATCTCCTCGGCGGTCGCCCGTCCGATGTCCTCGGTCAGCTTCGGGTCGTCGGCCGCACCCAGGCCGATGTTGTGCGGGAAGATCGTCGCGCCGTGCACGTTGTTGTGCCCGTGCACCGCGTCCACGCCGTAGATGAGCGGAATTCCCAGCGGGGTGGCGGTGGCCGCGCGCTGGTAGTCGTCGTACATGTCCGCCCACGCCTCGGCGGTGTTGGGCTCCGGAGCCGAACCGCCCCCGCTGAGCACCGAACCGAGCGACGCCGAGGCCGCCGTCTGCGGGTCGGCGGCCACCCGCTCGGCCTGCGTCATCTGACCGACCTTGTCCTGCAACGACATCCGAGACAGCAGGTCCTCGACCCGGTCGGGAACCGGGGCGGTGGCGTCGCGGTAGGTCGGGTCGGCGGCAGCCGCGGTGGTCGGCGTGATCACCGCCGCGCACGCCAGGGCGACGCCGAGCGCCGCAACGCGCCTCCGTCTGTTGAGAGTCATGAACGCATCTCCTCCGGGATTCGCCGAAAGCACAGCCGTGAAAAGCATTCGCCGGACCGCGATTCGGATTCGGGGAATTCTCCGCCGCTTCGCTGTGGATCGAGCACCGAACCGATACAGTCCTAGGACGTCGCGGTTTTGTTCGGGTTTGTCGCGATTGCCGAACATAGCACCGGGACAGCGGGTTCGGATCTGTTGGCGAAAGTTGGACAGGATAGGCCGAAAGGCCGTCCCGCATTCGGCGAAACGAGGTACTGAACGGGAATTCCCATGTGCGCCCACGTGGATTTCCGCGAACAATCCCGGAGACCACCCCCGTCCCGCGGCCGAGAGGAAAACCACCGTGAACCGAACCCGACCCTGGCGCAGGCGCGCCGCACTGCTCACCGGCACCCTGCTGCTGGGAGCCGCCGCCGGTGTCGCGCCCGGGGGAGCCGCACCGGTCGTGCAGGTCTGGGAGACCACCGGGGACAAGAGCAAGCTGCTCGAACGCCAGGAGGACGAGGAGTTCGGCTCCGGCGGCAGCACCGAGGCCATTATCGACGTCGACCCCGGCACGACGTACCAGACCATCGACGGGTTCGGCGCCGCGCTCACCGACTCGTCGGCTTCGCTGATCGCCAACGGGCTCGACCAGGGCGCGCGCGTTGCGCTCATGAACGACCTCTTCGGCCCCGACGGGATCCGGTTGAGCATGGTGCGCCAGCCCCTGGGGGCCAGCGACTTCGCCACCGCCGAGTCCGGCGACTACACCTTCGACGACACCTGCTGCGATCTCGGCGACTTCAGCGCGGCGCACGACGAGGCCTACATCCTGCCGCTGCTGCGCCAGGCCAAGCAGCTCAACCCGGGCCTGAAGGTGATGGGCACGCCGTGGAGCGCTCCGGCGTGGATGAAGACCAACGAGAACGTCGACGGCGGTGAGCTGAAGCAGGAGAACCACGGCGTTTTCGCCGACTACCTGGTGAAATCCGCCCAGGCCTACGCCGACGCAGGCGTGCCGCTGGACTACCTGAGCATCCAGAACGAGCCCTACCACCCCGAATCCGGGGATGGCTCGGCCGGATACCCGTCGATGCACATGAGTCCCGAGCAGCAGGCCGCGGTCATCGGCGACGAGGTCGGCCCGAAGTTCGCCGAAGCCGGGCTGACGACCGGATTGCTGGCATGGGACCACAACTGGTCCCACCCGGAGTACCCGGCAACCGTCGTGGACGACCCGGAAGCCGGGCAGCACGTGCAGGGCGCCGCGTTCCACTGCTACGAAGGCGACGTGTCCGGTCAGAGCGAGTTCCAGCAGGCGCACCCGGACTCGGGGATCTGGCTGACCGAGTGCTCCGGTGGCGACTGGTCACCGGACTTCGCGCAGAACCTCAAGTGGCAGACGCAGAACCTCGTCATCGGCGGCACGCGCAACTGGGCCAAGGGCGTGGCCTTGTGGAACCTGGCGCTGGACCCCGGCCACGGCCCGACCAACGGCGGCTGCACCGACTGCCGGGGCGTGGTCACCGTCGACCCAGGCAGCGGGCAGGTCACCCACAACGAGGAGTACTACGTCCTCGGGCACGTCGCGAAGTTCGTCTCCGGCGGTGCCCAGCGGATCGAGTCCACCAGCAACCCGGGTGGCCTCGAATCCGTCGCGTTCCGCAACACCGACGGCTCGATCGCGCTGCTGGCGCTCAACGCGTCGGATTCCGAGCAGACCTTCCAGGTCCGCTCCGGCGGCCAGACCTTCGAGCACACCCTGCCCGCCGGAGCCGTCACCACCTTCAGCTGGCAAGGCGCTTGAGATGAGACGGGTGGGGGTCCCGGCCGAGACCCCCACCCGCGGTCACTTCCCGATGGCCACGACCATGCCCCGCAGCTCGTAGCCGCCGATGGCGTCGTTGAACGAGATCCGGGGCGGGTTCTGCAGGCGGACGTCCGGAATCGCGAACAACCGCGTCAGGAACACGTCGGTCTCGTAGATCGCGATGTTGTTGCCCGGGCAGCGGTGGGCGCCGTCGCTGAACGACAGGCCCGGGGCAGTCGCTCCGGTGAGCTCGCGGTTCGGGCAGACCTGCGTCGGATCGGCGCCGAACGCGCCCGCGTCGGTGTTGGTGGCGGTCACGTCGATGTCGATGACCTCACCCGCGGGCACCGTGTGGGTGCTGCCGTCCTCGCCGGGCAGTTCCACCGGTGCGGTGGTCCGCCGCATCAGGTGGGAGACCACGGGTTCCAGCCGCAGGAACTCCTGCAGGATCGCGTGCCGCTCGGCCTCCTCGGCGGCGAGGTAGCGCTCGCGCAGGGCGTCGTCGGTGAACAGGTGCCACGCGGCGAGGTTCACGAACTCGCGGGTGGTGACCATGCCCGCCGCCGCGACCGTGATGCACTCGCCGAGGATCTCCGCCGAGGAGCAGCCGTCGGCGAGCAGGTGCGAGATGAGGTCGTCCTGCGGATTCTTGCGCCTGGCTCGCACCGCCGGCAGCACGTCGGCGAAGTAGATGCCGCCCCAGTTGACCGCCTGCCGGTAGATCCAGTACCAGCCGTGCAGGCTGGTGAAACCGGGTTCGCCGAACTCCTCCGGGAAGAAGCGCTCCAGGCGTCCCGCCAGTCCGGGCCGGCTCTCGGTCAGGCCGATGACCGCGCACGCCACCCCGATCGCCAGCTCGAAGCTGAGCTCCGAGAGGACGGCGGTGCCGTTGCCGGTGAGCTTGGCGAGCTGCTCGTCGCTGACGCGCTCCATGATCGCGCGGTAGGACTCGTCGACCTTGCGGGGCGTGAAGTACCGCGCGGTCTGACGCCGGTGCTCGCGGTGCTCAGGGCCGTCGCGGTAGAGGACCGGTCGGCGGATCTTGGCGGGCATCTTCTCGACGGTCTCCACGCCCAGCCCGGCTTGGACCGTGTCGTTGCTGCGCAGGGCCGCCCGCGCGGCGGCGTGACCGCGAACCCGCCACACGCCGTCGGAATCGCGGCTCACCGGACACCCGCCGGTGTCCTCCCCGCGCTTGATCTTGCGTGCGTCCGCGCCGTCGTCGGTCGTCGACATCTCCTGGACCGGTCCTTTCCCCGAGCCGGTGGAAGAACATGATCTTGCGTCGTCCTTGGTAGCAGGACCGCGTCGCGCGGCGCAGCAGGTGGTGTCGGTTCGTAGTGGAAACTTCACCGCGAGCAGCCGCGTTCCGCCGAGATCGCCGGTGGGCGGTGCCGTGCGCTCTGCGTAACCCAATAGGATGGCCGCCAACGTCGGACGAGGAGCAACCGTGCAGTCGCAGTTCGGCCCGTACCGGGTGGAGGGCGTGATCGCCCGCGGAGGGATGGGCGAGATCCTGCGCGCCTACGACACCCGCCACGACCGCGTCGTCGCGCTCAAGCTGCTCGCCCCGCACCTGGCCGCCGATCAGGAGTTCCGCGAGCGCTTCAAGCGCGAGGCGCACGCCGCGGGCCGCCTCAGCGAACCTCACGTCATCCCCATCCACGGTTATGGCGAGATCGACGGCCGGCTCTACCTGGACATGCGGCTGGTCGAGGGCGAGGACCTCGGAGCGCGGCTCAACGCCCACGGCCCGATGCACCCGCACGACGTCGTGCACGTGATCGAGCAGATCGCGCAGGCGCTCGACGCCGCGCACGCGGCCCGCGTGGTGCACCGGGACGTCAAGCCGTCCAACGTGCTGCTCGGCGCCGGCGGCTTCGCCTACCTCGTGGACTTCGGCATCGCCGCGTCCATCCAGGACGCGACCAGCAGGACCTCGGGCAGCGTCACCATGGGCACGCTCGCCTACATGGCGCCCGAGCGGTTCGGCGATGCGCCGTCCGACCACCGCGTCGACGTGTACTCGCTGGCCTGCGTGCTCTACCAGGGCCTCACCGGCGCCAAGCCCTACGGCGTGACCAGCACCGAGGCGTTGATCTACGCGCACCTCAACCGCGAACCCCCGAAGCCGTCGGCAGCGATGGCCGGTGTTCCGCCGGAGTTCGATCGCGTGGTGGCCACCGGCATGGCCAAGAACGCGGCCGACCGCTACGCCTCCGCCGGGGAGCTCGCGGCAGCGGCCCGCCGGGCGCTGCGCGGCACGGCACCGATGGGTCCCGGGCCCCAACCCGAGACGCCCAGGTCGCCGCGGTGGCCGTGGGCGTTGGCCGCAGGCGGAGCGATCGCAGCGGTGGCCGGCGTGGTCGCCGCCGTGGTGACTCTGCTGCCCGGCCCGACCGGCGGACAGGCGACGCCGATCCCGATCCCCGCCTCGAACTCGGCGAGCAGTCCGGCGACGAGCGCGTCGTCGACTCCCACGAGCTCGGTCACGTCCGCTCCACCGACCACCTCGGCCAAGCCGACCACGTCATCGGCCGCGCCCACCACCTCACGGCCGCCGTACGCGGCGCGCACGTGCAAGACCGTGAGCTACCAGGGCAAGGACCGGGGCACCGGGTGCTTCAACGCCGACGAGGACTCCGTCGCGGTGAAGGACACCAACAAGGACGGGTTCTGGCTGAAGATCCGTTCGCAGACCGACTACCACCACACCTCCGAGTGCCGGGACGGCAGCAGCGAGGGCGGCTACGTCGAGTGCAAGCTCCAGCTCAAGCCGGACGGCCTCATGCGGTTCACGGTGGAGCTCTGGGACGAGAACAAGAAGCTCGAGAACACCCCGTGGTCGGAGTACACGCCGATCGGCAAGTGAGTCAGTCGACGACTCCGGACTGGTAGGCGAACACCACCAGCTGGGCCCGGTCGCGCGCGCCGAGCTTGACCATCGCGCGGCTGACGTGGGTTCGGGCCGTGGCCGGGCTGACCACCAGCCGTTCGGCGATCTCCTCGTTGCTCAAGCCTTCCGCCACCAGGGCCAGGACCTCGCGTTCCCGGTCGGTGAGCGCGTGCAGCTGCGGGTGCGGTTCGCGGGAGCGCGGTGCCAGCTGCACGAACTCGCGCACCAGCTTCCGCGTCGCCGACGGGGCCAGCAGCGCTTCGCCGTCGGCGACCAGGCGGATCGCGCGCAGCAGGTCGACCGGGCTGGTGTCCTTGAGCAGGAAGCCGCTGGCCCCGGCGCGCAGCGCGCTGAAGACGTACTCGTCGATCTCGAAGGTGGTCAGCACGATCACCTTGGTACTGGCCAGATCCGGGTCCGCGGTGATGCGGCGGGTCGCCTCCAGACCGTCCACACCGGACATCCGGATGTCCATCAGCGCCACGTCGGGGTGGTGCTCGCGGGTGGCGCGCACGGCGTCCAGGCCGTCGGCGGCCTCACCCGCGCAGTCCAGGTCGTCCTCGGATTCGATGAGCGTGCGCAGGCCGATGCGCACGAGGTCCTGGTCGTCGACGATCAGCACGGTGGTCACCGCTGCTCTCCGATCGGCAGCCGGGCGCGCACCCGGAATCGGCCGCCGGAGGCCCCGGCGCTGAACTCGCCCCCGAGCGCCTCGACGCGGCGCCGCATCCCGGGGATGCCGAGACCGTCTCCGCCGGCGTCCGCGGGGGAGGGGTTGGTGACCTCGATGCCGACCTCCTGCGGGGAGTAGTCGATGGTGACCTCCGCGCGCTGCTCGTGGCTGTGGCGGAGCACGTTGGTCAGGGACTCCTGCAGTATCCGGTACCCGGTGAGGTCGACGGACTTCGGCAGCTCGGGTCGTTCGCCCCGCACGCGCAGCGAGACGTCGACCCCGGCGTCGCGGGTCCGGTTGACGAGGTCGTGCGCCCGGCCCAGGCCGGGTTCGGGCCCTCTGCCGGTGCCGGTGCGGACCATCGCGAGCGTGGAGCGGAGCTCGTCGAGAGCGTCGCTGCTGGTGCGGCTGATGGCGTCCAGCGCGATCTCGGCCTGCTCCGGCTTCTTCGACAGCACGTGCAGCGCCACGTCGGCCTGCATCTTGATCGCCGCGAGACCGTGGCCCACCACGTCGTGGACCTCCTGGGCGATGCGGAGCCGTTCGTCGTCGACGCTGCGCCGCAGCGCCTCGGACCGCTGCCGCGCCACGCCCTCCGCCTGCGTCCGGGCCACGAGCCCGGCGGCGAACGGCACCAGCACCCACGCCGAGGAGGGGACCAGGCCCGTCCAGGCGCCGGTGACCAGCGCGTGCGTCCACAGCAGGAGCAGCGCGGCCCCGGCGGCGATGCCCGCCGCCCTGGGCGGCCGGTGCCGGGCCGCGGTGTACACGGCGACCAGCAGCATCACCAGTATCGGTCCGTACCGGTACCCGGCCACCAGGTACCCGGACACCGCCACGGCGACGACGCCGAGGCTCACCAGCGGCGCCCTGCGCCGCCACACCAGCGCGCCCCCGGCGACCACGACGAAGGCGATCCCGAGGCCGTCCAGCGCGTGCTCGCCGTGCCCGGCCCAGCGGTGGACGGCGACCGTCCCGACGATCCCGATCGCGGTCACCAGAAGCGCCAGCCCCACATCGCCGACCCGAGGACGCAACGAACCCATGCCCACCAGTCTTCCCGACGGCGCGGAGTTTCGGCGTCCTCCTCGCGCCGACACCGCGACTACGCACCGCTGCGTACGTTCAAACAGCTTGATGAGTTCAGTGTGGAGTGAAATTGATGCTCGGAGAGCCGGAGCGCGGCGAGAAGGCGGTGAGGGCAGCCGAACGGGGGAGTTGCCGACGCGTTCGGCTGGGCATGATCTCTGGGCGTCTTCGAACGGCCTCAGTGTGGAGGAACCATGTTCGCAAGGGCTTTGGGCGTAGTGCTGGCGGGCTTGGCGCTGGTCGCCTCCGGATGTTCGACGGAGCGCGAGTGGGGCGGGGGAGCCGCGCAGGACGGCGGTGGCGCCAAGATCGGGTTGATCACCAAGACCGACACGAACCCCTACTTCGTGAGACTGCGGACCGAGGCCGAAGCCGCCGCGTCCGCCAAGAACGTCGAAATCCTCAGCCTGGCCGGACAGTTCGACGGCGACAACGACGGCCAGGTGCGGGCCATCGAGAACTTCATCCAGCAGGGCGTGAGCACCATCCTGATCACGCCCAACTCCTCCAGCGGCGTCACCGACGCGCTCGCCCGCGCCGAGCAGGCGGGCGTCCTGGTGATCGCGCTAGACACGCCCACCGAACCGGCCGAGGCCGCCGAAGCCACCTTCGCCACCGACAACTTCGAGGCCGGCCGCCTGCAGGGCGCCTACGCCAAGGCCGCGCTCGGCGGGCAGGCGCCGAAGGTCCTGATGGTCGACGGCACGGCAGGGGTTTCCGTGAGCACCCTGCGGCACGCGGGATTCCTGGCCGGCATGGGCCTGGCCGACGGTGCCCCGGAGATCCGCGGGGTCACCAACGCCAACGGCGACCAGAACCTCGCCCAGCAGGGAGCCGAGAACCTCCTGGCACGCAGCAGCGACATCAACACCGTCTACACGATGAACGAACCCACCGCGCAGGGCGTGCACGCGGCGCTGCAACCGCGCGGTCTCGCGGACCAGGTCGTGATGGGCTCCATCGACGGTGGCTGCGAAGGCGTCGCGGCCGTCAAGTCCGGGCAGATCCGCGCGACGGTCATGCAGTTCCCGGCCAAGATGGCGCAGCTCGGTGTGGACGCCGCGGTCGAGCACGCCCGCACCGGCACCAAACCCGGCGGCTTCCAGGACACGGGCTCGGTGGTGATCACCGACCACCCGATGCCCGGCATCCCCAGCCGGCCCGTCTCGTGGGGCGAGCAGCACTGCTGGGGCGACAGGTGACGGCTGCGGCCGAGGAGCGCGTCAGCGCGCGCGAATTCCTGCTGCGCGCACCGGCGGTCGGGCCCGCGCTGGCGCTGCTGCTGGCGATCGCGGTGTTCTCGCTGTCCACCGACACGTTCCTCGACGCCGACAACCTCTCGCTGGTGGTCCAGCAATCGCTGGTCATCGGCACGCTCGCGCTCGGGCAGACGCTGATCATCCTCACCGGCGGCATCGACCTCGCCAACGCCTCGGCCGCGGTGGTGGCGACCCTGGTGATGGCGCTGCTGGTGCTCGCCGGGACCCCCGGGATCCTCGCGCTGCTCGCGGGCATCGCCACCACCGCGCTGATCGGGCTCATGATCGGCGCCCTGGTCACCCAGGTCAGGCTGCCGCCGTTCATCGTGACCCTGGGCGTGCTGACCATGCTCACGGCCATCGCGAAGCTGCTCGCCGACGGCGAAGCCGTGCCCACCGGCGACGGCCTGCTGACCTTCCTCGGGACCCGCCGCTACCTGTTCGGGGGCATCGAGATCACCTACGGCATGACGCTCGCCCTGCTGCTGTACCTGGTGGTCTGGTACGCGCTGACCCGGACGGCGTGGGGCAGGCACGTCTACGCGGTCGGCAACGCACCGGAGGCGGCCCGGCTGTCGGGCATCAAGGTCAACCGCACGCTGCTGTCGGTGTACCTCGTGGCCGGCGTGATCTTCGGGATCGCCGCCTGGCAGGCGCTCGGGCGGGTGCCCAACGCCGATCCGAACGCCTACCAGCTGGGCAACCTCGACTCCATCACCGCCGTGGTGCTCGGCGGTACGAGCCTGTTCGGCGGCCGGGGCTCGGTGCTGGGAACGCTGATGGGCGCGCTGATCGTGGCGGTGCTGCGCTCCGGGCTCACCCAGCTCGGCGTCGACGCGCTCTACCAGGACGTGGCGACCGGCGCGCTGGTGATCGCCGCGGTCGTGCTCGACCGGGTGGCCAGGAGGCAACGATGACCGCGCCCACGCTGTCGGCCTCGGGACTGGTCAAGCGCTACGGGCGGGTCACCGCCATCGACGGCGCGGACTTCGAGGTCTTCCCCGGAGAGGTGCTGGCCGTGGTCGGTGACAACGGCGCGGGCAAGACCAGCCTGATCAAGGCGCTGTCCGGAGCGCTGATCCCCGATGCGGGCGAGATCCGCGTGGACGGAGAACCGGTGCGCTTCCGGAGCCCGCTGGACGCGCGCCGCTGCGGCATCGAAACCGTCCACCAGGACCTCGCGCTCGCGCCGGCGCAGGACATCGCCGCCAACATGTTCCTCGGCCGCGAGCGCCGTCGGGCAGGAGTGCTCGGGAGCGTGCTGCGCGCGGTCGACCGGTCCTCGATGCGGGTCGAGGCACAACGCGTGCTCGACGAACTCGGCATCCAGGTCAAGTCGATCGCGCAGCCGGTGGAGACGCTCTCCGGCGGTCAACGCCAGGGCGTCGCGGTGGCGCGAGCGGCGGCGTTCGGCAACAAGGCCGTCATCATGGACGAGCCCACCGCCGCGCTGGGCGTGGCCGAGGCGGGCAAGGTCCTCGAACTCATCGACCGGATCCGCGCGAGGGGACTGCCGGTCGTGCTGATCAGCCACAACATGCCGCACGTGTTCGACATCGCCGACCGCATCCACGTGCACCGGCTCGGCAAGCGCGCAGCCGTCGTCTCGCCGCGGTCGCACGACATGAGCCAGGTCGTCGGGTTGATCACCGGAGCGTTGGAGCCAGGGCAGGACGGAGCGTTGCGGGCGGTCTCGGGCGCCAGGCGCGCGAACCCGGACCGCTGAGCCGGTCAACTATCCACAATGGAGTGATATTCGGTCAGGCGCGCCACGTAGTCGTCGATCTGCTCGTCCAGCTCGCTCAACCGCGCGCGCAACCGCTCGGCCTGCTGCGTCGAGGCACCCGGGAGCTGTGCTGCGAGGTGCCCGTACTCGGCCAGCACCGTGGGGAGGTTGCTGGTGTCCTGCTGCCTGGGAATTCGCTCCATATGCCGATGGTGCGGCCGAACGCCCGATTCGTCGATTCGATCTACGGCGTGCCACACGCCCCTGGTCGGGTGATCTCGAGCGGATATGCTCTGCCGAAGCAACCGACCGGGTGAATTGGGGAGGCGCGATGAGCGAGGCGGACGTGGTGGCCCAGGCTCGGCAGCTGCTGGCGGCGACGCCGGTGCTCGACGGCCACAACGACCTGCCCTGGGCGTTGCGGGAGCAGGTCCGCTACGACCTCGATCAGCGCGACATCGGAACCGATCAGACCGGCCGGCTGCACACCGACCTCGCCCGCCTCGACGCGGGCGGCGTCGGCGGCCAGTTCTGGTCGGTCTACGTGCCCACCGAGCTGCAGGGTGACGCGGCCGTGAGCGCCACCCTCGAGCAGATCGACTGCGTCAACGCCCTCGCGGCCCGCTACCCGGAGCGGTTGCGCTTGGTCCGGACCGCCGACGAGGTCGAGGCGGCGAGGGCGGAGGGCAAGATCGCTTCGCTGATGGGCGCCGAGGGCGGGCACTCGATCAACTGCTCGCTGGCCACCCTGCGGGCCTTCTACGAGCTGGGCGTCCGGTACCTGACGCTGACCCACAACGACAACACCCCGTGGGCGGACGCGGCCACCGACGAGCCCGCGGCTCACGGCCTGACCCGCTTCGGCGTCGAGGTCGTGCGCGAGATGAACCGGATGGGCATGCTCGTCGACCTCTCGCACGTCGCCGCCGACACCATGCGGGACGCGCTGCGCGCCAGCCGGGCGCCGGTGGTGTTCTCCCACTCCTCCTCGCGCGCGGTCTGCACGCACCCGCGCAACATCCCGGACGACGTCCTCGCCCAGTTGCCCGGCAACGGTGGCGTGGCGATGGCGACATTCGTGACCAAGTTCGTGCTGCAGGAGTCGGTGGAGTGGACCGCGGCCGCGCAGCGCGAGCTCGTCGCGCGCGGGCTCAGCGACCTGTCCGGCACGGACGAGGCCAAGGCGGTGCTGCGCGAGTTCGAGGCGGCCAACCCGCAGCCGGTGGCCACCTCGAAGACGGTGGCCGACCACCTCGACCACATGCGCGAGGTCGCCGGGATCGACCACATCGGCGTCGGCGGCGACTACGACGGCACGATCTTCCTGCCGGAGGACCTCGACGACGTCTCCGGCTACCCGAACCTCATCGGCGAGCTGCTGCGCCGCGGCTGGTCGGAAGCCGACCTGGGCAAGCTGACCTGGCACAACGCCGTCAGGGTGCTGCGCGATGCGGAGAGCGTCGCTGCGGAGCTGCAGCGCAGCGAGTCGCCCTCGATCGCCACCATCGAACAGCTGGACGGCTGAGTCCGCGCCCGGTGATCGTCACCGGGCCTCCTGCACGCGTCCGCGTCGCGGGCGCGAACCCACACCCCTCGCGCTGGGCCGACCCGGTGACTCCGGGCGCTGCCGCGTACCCGTTCGCCGTCGCAGTCGGTAGTCGACTAGTCCAAAGTGGTCAGGATCGGCCACTCGATCCGGCCACCTGCGGGCGGGTCTGCGCGGGCCGCGCGGCCCCGGTGTCCAATATGGAACCGGGGAGAAGGCGTGTGGTCGAACACCGGCGCGAATCACCGTGATTCATGTGGTTCCTCGTTCGTCCTGCGGTGCCGCAGGGGCGCTCATACGATGCCGATTGCGCCTCCTGGCCGGTGAATAGGAGGAGGGACCGATGGTCTTGTCGTTGCCGGACGAGACGCTGTCCGGAGAGGATCCCGAACACCCGCAGGGATCGGCGCGCTCGGGCGAGCTCCCGCGCACCGCGGCCCTGCTGGCACGAATGCGTTCGGAGAACTTCCCGGTGGCATCCCGCGTCCTGCCCGGCGGTGTTCGCGAGCACCTGCACGCGCTCTACGGCTACTTCCGGCTCGTCGACTACGCCGGTGACGAAGCGCCCGGCAACCGCGAGGCACTGCTGGACTTCCTCGAGCACGACCTGGCACGCACCTACCTGGGCACCGCGCGCATCCCCACGATGCAGGCGCTGCACGCCACGGTCACCGAGTGCGCGATCCCGATGTCCACGTTGGTCAAGCTGATCGAGGCCAACCGGCGGGACCAGCACGTCAAGCGCTGCGCCGACTTCGGCGAGCTGCTGGAGCACTGCGCGCTCTCGGCGAACCCGGTGGGGGAGTCGGTGCTGCACGTCTTCGGCCGCGCGGAAGAAGGGCTGATCGCGCTGTCGGACAAGATCTGCACCGCGCTGCAGATCCTGGAGCACATGCAGGACCTCGCCGAGGACCACCGGGCCGGACGGATCTACGTCCCCGCCGAGGACCTCGCCCGCTACGGCTGCGAGGAACAGGACCTCGTCTCCCCGCGCGCCTCGACGGCGCTGCGCGGGCTCGTGCGCTTCGAGGTCTCCCGGGCGCGCCGGATGCTGCGCGATGGCAGCGTGCTGGTCGGAGCCCTGTCGGGAACGGCCCGGGTGGCCGTCGCCGGCTACGTCGCGGGCGGGCTCGCCACCGTCGCCGCGTTCGAGGCGGCTGGACACGATCCGCTGGCCTCGCAGGTCAGTCCGAGCAAGGCGCGCACCTTCGTCGAATGGGCGCGGCTGCACGCGATGGGAGGGACTCGGTGAGCTCACCGACCGCGATCCGGGACGCCTACCAGGAGTGCGAGCGGATCACCCGCGAGCAGGCCCGCAACTTCTCCTACGGGATCCGGCTGCTGCCCTCGGCCAAGCGCGGCGCGCTCTCCGCGGTCTACGCCTTCGCCCGCCGGGTGGACGACGTGGGCGACGGCGAGCTGCCGCGGGAGGAGAAGCTGCGCGAGCTCAAGCAGTGCCGCGAAGCCGTGCACCAGGCCTCCACCGGCTCCGCTGACCCGGTCCTGGTCGCGCTGGCCGACGCCGCGAGCCGGATGTCGTTGCCGATGGCGGCCTTCGACGAACTCATCGACGGCTGCGAAGCCGACGTGCGCGGCACGAGCTACACGAGCTTCGAAGACCTGCTGCACTACTGCCGCTGCGTGGCCGGTTCCATCGGGAGGCTGTCGCTGGGCGTGTTCGGCACCGACGACCCGACCACCGCCACCGGGCGGGCCGATGCGCTCGGAGTCGCCTTGCAGCTGACCAACATCCTGCGCGACGTCCGCGAGGACCAGCTCGACGGGCGCGTCTACCTGCCGGCGTCCGACCTCGCGCACTTCGGGGTGCGACTGGAACCGGGCAGCGGGTTCGTCGAGGACACCGCGCGCTGGAACCGGCTCGTGCGCTTCCAGGCCGCGCGCGCCGAGCGCTGGTACGTCGAGGGGTTCCGGCTGCTGCCCATGCTGGACCGGCGCTCGCGCGCCTGCTGCGCGTCGATGGCCGGGATCTACCACGAGCTCCTCGTGCGCATCGCCGGCAACCCCAACGCCGCGATGCACCAGCGCACCTCGCTGTCGGGGTGGCGCAAGGCCGGGGTCGCGGCCCGTTCGCTGGCCGGGATGACGCCGTGAACCGCGGGCGCGTGGTGGTCGTCGGCGGCGGGCTCGCCGGCATGACCGCTGCGCTGGACTGCCGCGAACGCGGGTACGCGGTCCAGCTGCTGGAGGCGCGGCCCAGGCTCGGCGGCGCCACCTACTCGTTCGCGCGCGGCGACCTGCTGGTCGACACCGGCCAGCACGTGCTGCTGCGCTGCTACACGGCCTACCTCGACCTGCTGCGCAGGTTCGGGGTGGCCGACGGCGTGGTCCTGCGACCCTTCCGCGTGCCGGTCCTCAGTCCCGGCGCCGCACCCGCGACGCTGACCCGCTGGAACCTGCCCGCGCCCGCGCACCTGGCGCCCGCGCTGCTGCAGTACCGGCGGCTGAGCTGGGCGCAGCGGATACGAGTCACCCGCACGGCGCTCGCGCTGCGCGGACTCGACCCGGACGATCCCGACCTGGACCAGCAGAGCCTCGGGCAGTGGCTGCGGGCCCGGCGCGAGAGCCCGCGCGCGGTCGACGCGCTGTGGGGTCTGCTGGCGGTCGCGGCGCTCAACGCCGAACCCGACCACGCGTCGATGGCCTTGGCCGCCAAGGTCTTCCGGACCGGAGTGCTCGACGACACCGAGTCCTGCGACATCGGGATCCCGCAGCAGCCGCTGTCCGAACTGCACGGGGCCGCCGGGCAGCGCGCCCTGGAAGCCGCGGGCGTCGACGTCCGGGTCCGGTGCAAGGCGCGAGCGATCCGCCGCGCACCGGAGGGGTTCCAGGTCCCGGTGGAGGAGCCGGCCGGTGATGCGGTGCTCACCGCGGACTCGGTCGTGATCGCCACACCGCACCCGGCGGCAGCGGGACTCGTCGCCGACCTGCCGGTGCGCGGCGCGGTGGACTGGTCCCGGTTGTCGGCCTCGCCGATCGTCAACGTGCACGCGCACTTCGACCGCGCGGTCACCGACGTCGAGATGGCCGCCGTGCTCGACTCGCCCGTGCAGTGGGTGTTCGACCGCACCCGGATCTCCGGTGCGCGCCGCGGGCAGTACCTCGCGCTGTCGCAGTCGGCCGCGCAGCGGGAGCTCGGGATGCGCACCGAGGAGCTGCGCGAGATCTTCCTGCCCGCGCTGCGCGAGTTGTTCCCGGCGGTCGCTCGCGCCCGGCTGCTGGACTTCTTCGTCACCCGCGAACCCCACGCCACCTTCCGGCAGGCACCGGGCTCCGCGATCCACCGTCCTGCGGCGGGAACCAGCGTGCCGGGACTCGTGCTCGCCGGGGCCTGGACCGCCACCGGCTGGCCGGACACCACCGAAGGCGCGGTTCGCAGCGGTGCCCGAGCCGCCGAGGTGGTCGACGCCCAGCAGCGATCGCGGGCGAGCGTGGAGGTGACGGCATGACGACACTGCTGCCCCCGGCGCTGCGCACCGCGCGGGAACTGGTGGAGCCGACGTTGCGCTCAGCGGTGGCGCGACTCGACCCCGACACCCGCAGGGTCAGCGAGTACCACTTCGGCTGGGTCGACCCGGCCGGGTCGCCGACCGACGCCGGGGGCAAGGCCGTCCGCCCGGCCGTGGTGCTCGCCGCCACCGAGATCGCCTGCGGTTCGGCGGAAAGCGGCGTTCCCGCCGCGGCCGCGGTCGAGCTGGTGCACAACTTCTCGCTGCTGCACGACGACGTGATGGACGGGGACACCTCTCGCAGGCACCGGCCCACCGCCTGGACGGTCTTCGGCTCCCCGGCGGCGATCCTGGCCGGTGACGCGCTGCTGGCCGTGGCTCCCGAGGTGCTGCTGGAGTCGTCGGCGCCCAACACCGCGGCGGCCGTGCGCTCGCTGCTGACGACCACCCGCGTGCTCATCGCCGGACAGGCCGCCGACCTCGACTTCGAGAACCGCGACGACGTCGAGCTAACCGAGTGCCTGTCGATGGCGCACGACAAGACCGCGGCGCTGCTGGCCTGCGCCTGCTCGCTCGGGCCGTTGAGCGCGGGTGCCTCGCGCGAGAACGTCCGCGCCCTGCACGCCTACGGCACCGAGCTGGGCATGGCCTTCCAGCTGGTCGACGACCTGCTGGGCCTGTGGGGGGACCCGGACGTCACCGGCAAGCCGGTGCTGTCCGATCTGCGCACGCGCAAGAAGTCGGTTCCGGTGGTGCACGCGCTGACCTCCGGGACCGCAGCCGGGGAGCGGTTGTGGGAGCTCTACGAGCAGCCCGATCAGCTCACCGAGGAGCAGTTGCACGAAGCCGCGGAGATGGTGCGCCGCGCCGGTTCCGAGGACTGGACGCGCCGGGAGTGCCGACGTCGGCTCGAGCTCGCGGAGGCGCAGCTCGAGTCCGGATCACTGGGGGACACCGCGGCACTGGGAGAGCTCGCCGAATTCATCGTACGGAGGAAGCTTTGACCGAACAGCTGCAGAAGTCCACCGCTCCGGCCGCCACCGCCGCGCAGATCCCCACCCAGGGATCGGCGCGAGCCGACGCCCGCACGGCGGCGTCGGCCGCCCGCGACCACCTGCTGTCGTTGCAGCACCCCGAGGGATGGTGGAAGGGCGAGCTGGCCACCAACGTGACCATGGACGTAGAAGACCTGCTGCTGCGGCAGTTCCTCGGCATCCGGACCGCCACCGAGACCGCGCAGGCGGCGCGGTGGATCCGTTCGCAGCAGCGCGAGGACGGGACGTGGGCGACCTTCCACGGCGGCCCCGGTGACCTGTCGACGACCGTCGAGGCCTACACCGCGCTCAAGCTCGCAGGTGACGACGTCGAGTCCGAGCACATGCGCCAGGCGCGCGAGTGGATCCTGGCCCGCGGCGGCCTGGAGGAGACCCGGGTGTTCACCCGGATCTGGCTGGCCATGTTCGGCGAGTGGTCCTGGGACGACCTGCCCGCGATGCCCCCGGAAGTCGTGCTGCTGCCGGCGTGGTGCCCGCTCAACGTCTCCGACTGGGCGTGCTGGGCTCGCCAGACCGTGGTGCCGCTGACGGTGGTCTGCACGTTGCGCCCGCAACGCGACCTGGGCACCGACGTGCGCGAGTTGCGCACCGGGCGCCCGGCGGTGCGGCCGAGCCGCGAGTGGTCCTGGGCCTACGGCTTCCACACCCTCGACCGGGTCCTGCACCGCTACCACCGGAGACCGGTGAGATCGCTGCGCAGGCACGCGATGCTGCGCGCAGCGGAGTGGATCGTCGCCCGCCAGGAGGCCGACGGGTCGTGGGGCGGGATCCAGCCGCCGTGGGTGTACTCGATCCTCGCGCTGCACCTGCTCGGCTACTCCCTGGACCACCCGGTGATCGCCCAGGGACTCGCCGGGCTGGAGCGGTTCCTGATCCGCGAGCAGACCGACGCCGGAACGGTCCGCAGGCTGGAGGCATGCCAGTCGCCGGTGTGGGACACGGTGCTGGGTATGCAGGCGCTGCGGGACGCGGGCGTCCCCGCCGACCACCCGGCGCTGCGGCGCGCGACCGACTTCCTGCTCGCCGAGGAGATCCGCGTCAAGGGCGACTGGGCGGTCAAGCGCCCGTCCCTGCCCGCGGGCGGAGGATGGGCGTTCGAGTTCGACAACGACGGCTACCCCGACATCGACGACACCGCCGAGGTGCTGCTCGCTCTCAACCGGGTCGAGCACACCGATCCCGACGCCGTGCGGGCCGCCATCGCGCGCGGTGTGCGCTGGCTGCGCGGCATGCGCTCCTCCGACGGTGGCTGGGCCGCCTTCGACGCCGACAACACGCGGCAACTCGTGACCAAGCTGCCGTTCTGCGACTTCGGCGAGGTGATCGACCCGCCGTCGGCGGACGTGACCGCGCACGTGGTGGAGGCGCTGGCGGTCCTCGGCGAGGACGACGCGGTGCTGCGCGGCGGGGTGAAGTGGTTGCTGGCCAACCAGGAGCGCGACGGGTCGTGGTTCGGGCGGTGGGGTGCCAACCGCGTCTACGGCACCGGTGCCGCGGTTCCCGCGCTGGTCGCGTCCGGAGTGGATCGCCAGCACCGGGCGTTGCGAGATGCCGTGCGCTGGCTGGAGAACCACCAGCACGACGACGGAGGTTGGGGCGAAGACCTGCGCTCCTACGACGATCCGCAGTGGATCGGGCGCGGGACCTCGACCGCTTCCCAGACCGGGTGGGCGCTCATGGCGCTGCTGGCGATGGGGAGGCACGACACCGACGCGGTGCGCCGCGGAATCGGCTACCTGGCCCGCAGCCAGCGCGCCGACGGTGGCTGGGACGAACCGGAGTTCACCGGGACCGGGTTCCCGGGGGACTTCTACATCAACTACCACCTGTACCGGGTGATCTTCCCGCTGACGGCGCTCGGGCGCTACCTGCGGGACGGGGAGTGACATGTCGACGAGGATGCTGATCTGCGCGCCGATGCGACTGGAGGCCAGTGCGCTGCGTTCCGCTGCCGGGGGAGCCTCCTGCGCCCAGGAATCGCTGCGCACCACCGGTCTCGGCGCCGATTCGGTGACGGTGCGCCGCACGGGTTACGGGCCGCGCCGCAGCGCTGAGAGCGCGGTCCGGCTGCTGGCCGCCGACTTCGACGTGCTCGTGGTCGCCGGACTGGCGGGCGGCCTGGCCCCGGAGGTGCGCAGCGGGGACGTGATCGTCGCCGACGAGGTGCGCGGCCGCCACGAGGTGCTGCGCTGCGACGCGGCCGGGTCGCTGGCCGCCGAGCTCGCGCGCAGCGGGTTCCCGGTGCGCCGCGGGCCCGTGGTGACCACCGAGGCGCTGGTGCGAGGCCAGCGCCGGGCCGAGCTCGCCGCGACCGGTGCGCTGGCCGTGGACATGGAATCGGCCGTGCTCGCCCAGGCCGCCGGGCACCGACCGCTGGCGGTCGTGCGCGTCGTGGTCGACACCCAGCAGCAGCCGCTGCTGCGGCCGGGCACCGCCCGCCGAGCCCTGTCGGGACTCGCGCGGCTGCACGCCGTGGGTTCCTGCCTGCGGCGGTGGGGCCGTCACATCCCGCCGGAAGTTCGCACGACCTGTGAGGAGGCGTTGTAATCATGGGCATTCCAGTGCGCCAGGCGGTTCGCGTCGGTGCGTACCTGATGAAGCAGAAGCTCGCCCGGCGCGAGAAGTTCGCGCTCACCCTGGAGCTGGAGCCGCTTTTCGCCTGCAACCTCGCCTGCGCCGGGTGCGGCAAGATCCAGCACCCGGCGAGCGTGCTCAAGCAGCGGATGCCGGTCGAGCAGGCGCTGGCGGCGGTCGAGGAGTGCGGCGCTCCGGTGGTGTCCATCGCCGGTGGCGAACCGCTGATGCACCCCGAGATCGAGGTGCTGGTCAAGGAGCTGGTCAAGCGCAAGAAGTTCGTCTACCTGTGCACCAACGCGCTGCTGATGCCGCGCAAGATCGAGAAGTTCGAGCCGTCGCCCTACTTCTCCTTCGCGGTGCACATCGACGGGCTGGAGGAGCGCCACGACGCCTCGGTCTGCAAGAAGGGCGTCTTCGCCCAAGCGGTCGACAACGTCGAGGACGCGCAGCGGCGGGGGTTCCGGATCACCACGAACTCGACGTTCTTCACCACCGACACACCGCAGTCGGTCATCGAGGTGCTCGACTACCTCAACAACGACCTGAAGGTCGACCAGATGATGCTGTCCCCGGCCTACGCCTACGACAAGGCGCCGGACCAGGAGCACTTCCTCGGGGTCGCCGAGACGCGCGAGCTGTTCAAGAAGGTCTTCGCCGATGGGCGGCGCAAGAGGTGGCGGTTCAACCACTCGCCGCTGTTCCTGGATTTCCTCGAAGGCGAGGTCGACTTCGCCTGCACCGCGTGGGCCATCCCCTCCTACTCGCTCTACGGTTGGCAGCGGCCCTGCTACCTGATGAGCGACGGGTACGCGAGTTCCTACGAGGAACTGCTGGAGGACACCGACTGGGACGCCTACGGGCGCGGGAACGACCCTCGCTGCGCGAACTGCATGGCGCACTGCGGCTACGAGCCGACCTCGGTGCTGGCGACGATGGGCTCGCTGCGCGAATCCCTGCGAGCGGTGCGCAGCTGAACCCGGGTGGTCAGCCGAACCTGCCCGCCAGCCGGTGGAACACCGCGGGCAGGGCGCCGTGCACGCGGTCGGCGACGGTGAGCCAGCGCGGGACGAAGACCTCCGAGCGGCCGCGCAGCACGGCGTCGACCAGGGCGTCGGCCACCTGCTCCGGCTCGACCATGCGGGGGAAGCGGCGGCGGTAGTCGCGGTCGCGGAAGAACGGCGTGCGCACCGCGCCCGGGAACACGGCGGTCGTTGCGATGCCGCTGTGGGCCAGGCTCGCGGCGAACGCGCGCAGCCCCGCCTTGGTGGCGGAGTAGACCTCCTCGTCGCGCACGCCGACCACGGCCACCGAGGCCACGAACGCGGCCCGGGGCGGCAGCACCGCGCGGGTCAGGAGGATCGGGGCGGTGAGGTTCAGCGCGACCAGCTCGGCGACGCGCTCCGGGCGCATCTCGCGGAACTCGCCGGCCCAGCCGACGCCCGCGCTGTGCACCAGCAGGTCGACCCCGCGTCCGGCCTCAGCCACCCGATGCAGGCCTTCTGCGGTGGTCAGGTCAGCGGAGACGGCGGAGCCGCCGGTGCGCTCGGCCAGCGCGTCCAGGCGCGCCCGGTCGCGGCCCGCCAGCACCACCCGGCAGCCGTCGGCGGCGAGCCGGATCGCGATGGCCGCGCCGATCCCCGAGGACGCACCGGTGACGAGGGCGGAGCTCACCCCCACGACTCGGTTCCCTCCCGCTCGGTGAGCTCGCGGCCGATCTGCTCGCTGCGCTGGGCGAGCACGGCGATGCCGCCGATGATGAGCGCGGCGGCCAACACCTCCCCGGCGAGGATCGCGGGGGAGGACACGATGCGCTCACCCAGCCAGCTCACGCCGATCGCCGCCGAGACCAGCGGATCCACCGTCGTGATCACCGCCAGCGACGGGGACATCAACCGCCCGCGCTGGAAGGTCTGCTGGCTGAGCAGGAAGCCCATCGGCCCGATCACGCACACCGCGTACAGGGTCCAGTGGCCGAACGGCTCCACGATTCCGCCCGCGCGGAACTGGCCGGCGACCACCCGCATCAGCCCGGCCGTGACGCCGTAGAACACCCCGGTGGCCACGGCCAGACCCACCACGCCGAACTCGCCCGGCAGCCACCGGGCGGCCAGCAGCGAGAGGACCACCAGCAGCGCCATCCCCAGCGCCAGGGGAACCACGGGATCCCCGGTGAACTCGCTGCCCTGACCGGAGGGCTGGGCCAGCAGCAGGAACGCCGCCAGCCCGCCCGCGCACGACAGGGCGCCGAGCGCCAGCACCAGGTCCATCCTCCTGCCCGCCAGCCACGCCGCGAACCCCGCGCCGAAGAGCACAGAGGTCACCAGCAGCGGTTGGACGAGCACCAGCGGGCCGAACGCCAGCGCCACCACCTGCAGCGACAGGCCGATGATGACGGTGCCGATGCTCAGCACCCAGATCGGTTTGCGCACCAGGTCCCAGAGCATCCTGGGGCTGAAGGTGGCGACTCGCGGGACCTGCTTGGTGACGCGGTGCTGGATCGCGCTGGCCAGCCCGAAGCTCGCAGCGCCGATCACCGCGGCGGGCACGGCCACGGGCAGCACAGTCCCGGAACTCATCCTCGCTCCTGGAGCTCGTCGAACGCGTCCCGCAGGTGATCGGCGAGCTCTGCGGCGGCGGGCGCGAGCGCGGGATCGGTGGTGATGCCGAAGCTGAACTCCTCTCCCCAGCCGATCGCGCCGATGGCCACGCCCACTCCATCGGCCAGCGAGAGCACCGGCAGCACCCGGCTCAGGCGGGTGCCGTTGACGTGCGCCGGGCGGCGTCGTCCCGGCATCACCGAGACGACCGCGTTGAAGAACCGGTGCCCGTAGATGCGGCGCACGACCCAGGCGTGCAGCGGCGCCGGGAGCAGGCCCAATCCGGCCAGCACGGCCCCGGCTGCCTCGGGCTGACCGCTGTGGTCGGGTTCGGTGAGCGCGTCGGCGACCGCCCGGATCCGCCACACCAGCGGCATCGGCCCGATCGGCAGGTCCACCGAGAGGGTGTGGGTGTGGTTGCCGGGTGCGGCGGTCCCGGCGCCGTTGCGCCCGGTGCGCGCGGTGCGCGGCACCATCACCCGGAACCGGGCATCTGCGCGCTGTTCGCCCGTGGCGCGGTGCAGCGCCTCGGCCACCAACCCGATCAGCAGGGCGCTGCTGGTCACGCCGTGATCGCGGGCGCGGGCCCGAACCCGGACGGCGGGCAGCGCCAGGTGGCCGAAGTTGCGCGCCGGCGAGCTGCGGCCGGTCCAGGTGCGGTTGGACGTTCTCGCGGAGGTCGCCAGGCCGACGAGCCCGCGCAGGACCTCGGGGGCGCGTTGCCGCCAGGACCGCCCGCCCGAGCCGGGGGCGGAGGCCGGGTTGTGGCCGTCGCAGAGCAGCCCCACCAGCGCGTTGGTGACGGCCAGTCCGTCGCCGAGGGAGTGGTGCATCTTCGCCAGCACGGTCGCCCGCCCGGTCCCCGGGTCGTGCAGCAGCCGCAGCTGCCACGGAGGCCGGTCGGTGGGCACCGGAGTCGAGAAGAACTCGCTCGTGATGGTCCCGGCGTCCTCAGCGGAACGCAGCGGCCGGCAGTCGAGATGTCCGGCCGGGTCGACGGCGCCCGCATCGGTCCACATCGGACGACGGCCGGTGCGGGTCACCAGAGTGCGCGTGAGCACGGGCAGAGCAGGTGCGTGCCGCTCGATGCGGTGCGAGAGGTGTTGGCACCACGCCCGTGCTGAATCCAGCGACGGCTCCAGCGACAGGATCGCGCCCGTCTGCTGAGGCACCTCAGGTGTGGTGGCATAGACGAAGAAGGCGTCCTGGGCGCGCAGCCGCCGCGGACCGCTGTGGCGTCGAAGTCCGGCCAGCGCTGCGATCTGGTCGGTGAACTCGGCC
Source organism: Saccharopolyspora tripterygii (assembly GCF_054778355.1). NCBI lineage: Bacteria > Bacillati > Actinomycetota > Actinomycetes > Pseudonocardiales > Pseudonocardiaceae > Saccharopolyspora > Saccharopolyspora tripterygii. Next base: position 127,673 of record NZ_BAAGZP010000034.1, read on the forward strand.
GACCGGCTGTGCTTGAGCGCCCGCTCCTCGCGGTCTCGCAGCTCCTGCGGATCGGTGATCCAACGGCGCAGCGTCGCGATCAGCTGCGCCTCGCGCGGGCAGAGCTCGGCCAGCCCCGCATCCGCCATCAGCTCGGCGTTGGCCCTGCCGTGGCCGGCGATCGGCTCGAACATCAGGACCGCCCGCCCGCACGCCAGCGCCTCCAGCGCGGTGGCTCCACCGGCGTTGGTGATCACCACGTCCGCGCAGGCCATCAGCCCGGGCATGTCCTCCACCCAGCCCAGCGGTTCCAGTCGAGGCTCACCCCTGGCCAGCAGTCGTTCCCGCAGGTCCTCGTTGCGCCCGCAGACCACCAGCACCCGTTCGAGCCCGTCGACGCGCAGCGCTGCGTAAACGGCCCGCTCCACCGAGCCGAAGCTCATCGCCCCGCACGAGATCAGGGCGGTGAAACCAGAGGCAGGCACCCCGAATTCGGAGCGGGCGATGGTGCGGTCACGGGGTGCGAAGTCGCGCCGGACCGGAGGCACGGACACCGCGCCGACGGCGTCGGGCTCGGCGCGCCGCATCGCGCGCAGGCTCGCCTCGCTCATCACGTGGTGCAGGTCGGCTTCCGGGTACACCCAGAACGGGTGCGGGGCGAAGTCCGACACGATCGCCGCCACGGGCACGTCGAGGTCGCCGTGCCTGCGCATCCAGTCCAGTCCGGCGGTCCCGAGCGGATAGGTGGAGACGACGAGGTCCGGATCCACCTGGCGGATCGCGCGGCGGAGCAGCGGGCCGCACCACGCGCCGACGAAGCGCCTGCAGGCGTTGGCGAACCAGCGGTAGCGCCACAGCGCGTCGTAGAAGAAGTCGTACAGCCACGGCGTGGTTTCGACGTTGGTGACGTAGATCCAGTTGAACGTCCGGGGAACCCAGCGGCCCATGATGCGGAGCGCGTCCAGCCACACCACCTCGCACCCGGGCCAGACCTCGCGCGCGGCCTCCTCGACAGCGCGGGCGGTCGCGTTGTGGCCCTCACCGATGGTGGCGCTGAGCAGTAGCACTCGACGCGGCTGGAAGCTCACGCGGCCGTTTCCTTTCGCCAAGCGTGCCTTCGCAGGCTAACTCCTGGCGCGGAGGTCGGCGTGCCGAGAACGACCGCGGAGGGTTCGGGCGCCCGGACGATCCACAGTGGCCTGAGGAGCTCAGGCGGCGGTGTGCTGCAGAGGGCCGTGGCTGGAGACCAGCCGGGCCGTGCCGTCGGCCAACCGGTAGGACAGGCCCGCGATCGCGCAGCGGCCCGCGGCGACCTCGTCGGCCAGCACGGAGGAACGTTCGAGGAGCAATTCGGTGGTGCGCTGGATGTGGACGTCGACGATATCGTCGACGTCGTTCTCGCCCGCGGCGTTGGCGGCCAGCACGCTCGGCGTCACGCGCTCGACGATGTCGCGCAGGTACCCGGGCGGGTTGGAGCCCTCGAGGACGGCCTGCCGGGCCGCCACGACCGCACCGCAGGAGTCGTGACCGAGCACCACCACCAGTGGGGTACCCAGCACGGAGACGCCGTACTCGATGCTGCCCAGAACTTCCGAGCCGGTCGCTTGACCGGCCGTGCGCACCACGAACAGGTCCCCGAGGCCGCGATCGAAGATGATCTCCGCTGCCAGTCGCGAGTCCGAGCAGCCGAACAACACCGCGAACGGCGTCTGACCGTTGGCCAGGGAGGAGCGGTGGTCGGCGTCCTGGTGCGGGTGCAGACGCGAGCTGTCGATGAAACGCTGGTTGCCCTCCATCAGCGTCGCGAATGCTTCTGCGGGTGTGGATGGCGAGCGGTTCATGGCCGTGACATTAGTCCAGCGGGGTGGTGCGGGCAGATCGCAAGTGGGCGAACACACGCCATCCGATCGGCGATGCTTGATCTCGCAACCAGTGGCCGGCCGCCGTAGGCTCGGACGCGCGGTGGTGAGGCGGGCGAGGGGGCCGCCTCACCACCGATCTCTTGTTCGTAAGTGGTCCGAACCGGTGAGCCCGACACGCGCACGGCGTGTCCGCCCGGCATCGAAATGTCCTGTTCTGCGCTGAGTTTCGCCAGGTCAGGACGCCACTCGCTGCAAATGGCGAAAATTTGCTCGGGCTAAGAGCTTGTGCGCTGTTCGGGGGAGCGTTCATCATCGGGAGCAGCGCCGGTGGTCCAACCACCTGGCACTGGGGGAAAGACAGCTACGCGAACACCTGGGGGGTGTAGCGATGGATCATCGTTCTTTCTGGTCGCGCGCGTAGGAACCGCTGCCCGAGCCGCCTGCCTGGGGGCAGGTGCCGGTAGCTGATCCCACGCCGGTCGACGAAGCCGGACCGCGCAGTGCCTCCCTCGATCATCGAGGCCCGTGCGATCCGTGCTTTCTGGAATTCGGCGCTCCGCTCGTCGGCATCTGCCGTCGTCGAGCAGAAGCGCAGGGCCCTGTGTTCGTGCTGTGCTCCGGCACCAGCCGCGCGCATCGAACAGACGCTTGATGTCACACGTTTGAGTGCGTCTCGTCCGGTAGGCCGCTGTGCGCGGCCGCTGCGCGCGTGGTTCTCTCGTCGCTTTTCGGGGCAGCGGCGACGGTTCGCCAGATCGCGGCATCAGTGATCTTTGTGGATTCTCTGGGGGAAGAGAGATGCGGTTCGAAGTTCTTGGACCGGTCCGGATGTTCGACGGGGACAGACCGTCGCCGGTGACCGGCGCGCTGCGGCGCACGCTCCTGGCGGTGCTGCTGGCCCACGCCAACCAGCCGGTACCGGTCAGCGTGCTGTTGGAGGCGATGTGGGGTGAGGCGGTCGAGCAGGGCGCGAGCCGGTTGCAGGTCCACGTCCACAGGCTGCGGCGGGAGCTCGACGACCCCGATCGCCTGAGCTACGGGCCGGCCGGGTACCGCTTCAGGGTTGAGAAAGGTGAGCTGGACGCCGCCGAGTTCGAGACGCTGCTCGAGGAGGCGGCCGGCGAGCCGGACCCGAGCAGCGCGGTCCGGCTGCTGCGACGAGCGCTGGGGATGTGGCGGGGTAGGCCGTACCAGGAGGTGGACCTGCCCGACGTCGACGCCGTGGTCGAACGGCTCACCGAGCAGCGCTTGCTGGCGGTCGAGGAGCTCTACGCGGGGGAATTGCGCGCGGGGAGGTACGAGGCCGTGGCCGGCGAGCTGCTCGACCTCGTGCACCGCAACCCGCTGCGCGAGCGGTTGCACGGATTGCTGATGCTGGCGCTCTACCACGCGGGGCGGCAGGCGGAGGCGCTCTCGGCGTACCAGCACGCGTGCGAGGTCCTCAACGACGAGCTCGGACTGGACCCGGGCCCGGACCTGCGCGCCCTGCACGGGCAGATCCGCGCGGGCGAAGTCGTCGAGCTCGCCGGAACCACCCGGTTCCCGGCGCAACTCCCGCACAGCGCACCGGATTTCATCGGACGGGAAGTCGCTCTGTCCGAAATGGACGCGATCCTCACCGGTCAGCCCGGCGCGATCCCGATCGCGGTCGTGGCAGGCACCGCCGGAGCGGGCAAGACCGCGGTGGCGCTGCGCTGGGCGCACCGGGTCAAGTCCCGCTTCCCGGACGGTCAGCTCCACGCCGACCTCCGCGGGTTCGGGACCGGCACACCCGCTGAGCCCGGTGATGTCCTCGCCGGGTGGCTCCGCGCGTTGGGAGTGGACGGCAAGGACGTGCCGCTGGACCTGGCCGAGCGGGCGGCCAGGCTGCGCAGCCTGCTCGACGGCAAGCGCGTGCTGCTGGTGCTCGACAACGCGGTCAGCGCCGAGCAGGTCCGCCCGCTGCTGCCCGGCAACGCCGACTGCGCGGTCGTGATCACCACCCGTCACCAGCTCGACGGCCTGGTCGTCGGGCACGGCGCGCGTCCGGTGGAGCTCGACCGCATGACCGAAGACGAGGCGCGGCTGCTGCTCAAGGAGCTGCTGGGCGATCTGGCCACCGATGAGGACGCGGTCGGCGAGCTCATCGAGTGCTGCGCGCGACTGCCGCTTGCGCTGCGGATCGCCGCCGAGCGGGTGCGCAGGCACCGCGACCGGGGGTTGCGGCACACCATCGACGAGTTCGGCTGCGCGCAGGCGCGGCTGGACCTGCTCGACAGCGGTGACCCGCAAGCGTGCGTGCGGACCATCTTCGCGGCCTCCTACCGCAACCTCTCGGCGACCGAGGCGAAGCTGTTCCGGCTGCTCGGGGTGCACCCCGGCAGGAAGATGGACGCCTACTCGCTGGCCGCGCTGGCCGGCGTGGACGTCCGCGAGATCCGGCGCGGTCTGACCCGGCTGGTACGCGCGCACCTCGTCGAGGAGATCGCGGGCAAGCGGGTCCGGTTGCACGACCTGCTGGGCACCTACGCGGCCGAGTTGTCCCGGGTCAGCGAGAACGGCGCCGAGCGGCGGGCATCGCTGCGGCGGCTCTACGACTACTACCTGCAAGCCGCGACGACGGCCTCCCGGTTCCTCGCCCCGGACGCCCTCTCCGCCGCGGAGCCCGCGTTCGACGTGCCACCGATGCGCGATCACGAGGACGCGGCCCGCTGGCTCGATTCGGAGTTCGAGACGATGGTGCGCATCGCGGAGACGGTCGACGGCGAATGCGGGCACTACGCGGTCGACTTCGCCACCGCGCTGGACACCGCGCTCGACTTCGGCTGGCACGTCGACGAAGCGCAACGCATCCACGGCAGGGCGCTGGAGATCGCGGAGCGTTCCGGCGACCGCGCCGGTGAAGGGGTCGCGCTGCGCGGTCTCGGCGTCGCGCACTTCCGGCGCAACGAGTTCGAGGCCGCGCGCGATCACCTGGAGCGCGCGCTGCAGCGGGCCTGCGGGCCGGCGGCGACCGCAACGGTGCTGCTGAGCCTGGGGGAGCTGTGCGTGTTCACCGGGCGCACGGAGCTCGCGCTGGAGCACCTCCGGCGTTCGACGGGGCTCTACCAGCAGGCGGGGCTGCGGCTGCTGGGCCTGCGGCCGCTGATCTGCTTGGGCCGGCTGCACCGCAGGTGGGGGCGCCACGCCGAATCGCTGGAATGCCTGCGGGAAGCGTCGCGCGTGGCGGCGGCGCACGGATACCGGCCAGGCGAAGCCGACGCGTCCTACGCGCTGTCCGGCGTGTACCGGGACCTCGATCGCTTCGCGGAGGCGGCCGAGCACGCCGAGCGCGCGCTGGTCCTCGCCCGCCGCAGCCGGTTCCGGTTCCTGGAGGGGATGACCCTGCACCGGTTGGGAACCATCCGGAGCGGTTTCGGCGACTACCCCCGGGCGATGGAGAGCCACCGGGCGGCGCTGGTGTTCGCCCGCAGGATGCGGTCGGCCACCCTGGAGGCGATGGTGCTCACGGCACTGGCCGAAACGCACATGGCGATGGGCGCCGCCGACGAGGCGACCCGCTGCCACCGCCACGCCCTGGCGGTGGCCAGCAGCGGATCGAGCCACTACGTCCGAGCGCGGGCGCACTCCGGGCTCGGCGACATCGAGCAGGCGGCGGGAAAGCGAGATTCGGCGACCGCGCACTGGGAAACGGCGGTGCGCATCTACGAGTCGCTCGACGCCCCGGAAGCCGGGGACCTGCGAAGGAGGTTGAACGCCGAGCTCAAGCCGATAGTGCCCTGCTGAGCAGGCGGGCGCCGACACCGACGGCGAACACCGCGAGCCCGGCCAGCACCGAGGTCCACGGCAACGTCGCGGCCAGCAGAAGGCAGCCGGCCAGCCCGGTGACGTTGAGCGCTCTCGGCCAACGACGGTCAGCGCGTGGCTGGGTGAACGCGGCAGCGTTGGCGATGGCGTAGTAGACCAGCACCCCGAAGCTGGAGAAGCCGATCGCCCCGCGCAGGTCCGTGGTCAGCACGAGCACGATCACCGCGACCGCCACGGTGATCTCGGCGCGGTGCGGGACGCCGAAGCGAGGGTGGACGGCGGCCAGCCGACGCGGCAGGTCGCCCTCGCGAGCCATCGCCAGCCCGGTGCGGCCGATTCCCGCGATCAGCGCGAGCAGCGCACCGAGGCTGGCGGCAGCGGCGCCGAAGCGCACCACCGGGGAGAACTCGTCCCGCCCTGCGGCGGCGAGCGCATCGGAGATCGGCGCGGTGCTGGTGGCCAGCGCGTGCGGGCCCAGCACCAGGAGCAACGCCAGTCCCACGACCCCGTAGGTCAGCGCTGCTACCGGCAGGGCGAGCAGGATCGCGCGCGGGATCGTGCGCGCCGGGTCGCGTACCTCCTCACCGAGCGTGGCGATGCGGGCGTACCCGGCGAACGCGAAGAACAGCAGGCCGGCCGCCTGCAGCAGGCCCAACGGCCCATGCGGCATCCAGTCCGGCGACCCACCGGGCTGCGCGGCCGGGACGATCAGCGCGGATGACCCCGCGAGCACGAGCAGGACCACGACTAGCAGGACGCGGGTCGCGGTGGCGGTGCGGGTGATGCCGAGGCAGTTCACGGCGGCCAGGACGGCGACCGCCAGTGCGGCAGCCGGTTTCTCGAAACCAGGTGCGGCGTAGGCGGCGAAGGTGAGCGCCATCGCCGCGCAGCTGGCCGTCTTGCCCGCGACGAAGCCCCACCCCGCGACGAAGCCCCACCAGTGGCCGAGCCGTTCGCGGCCGTACAGGTAGGTCCCGCCCGAGGCGGGGTAGGCGGCGGCCAGCTGCGCGGAGCTCGACGCGTTGCAGAAGGCGATGAACCCGGCGATCGCCAGGGCGATCAGCAGCCCGCTCCCGGCAGCGGCAGCGGCCGGGGCGAACACCGCGAACACCCCGGCGCCGAGCATCGACCCGAGCCCGATGGACGTCGCGTCGACGACGCCCAGCCGGCGTGGGAGCGAGGGCCCCGAAGCCGTCACGACCGCCGCACCGGGTCAGCGGTGCGCGGTGAGGAAGTGCGCCGGAACGCGGGAACGTCCTGCGTCGTCGACCGGGTGCGCAGCGCTGATCTCGGGCGGGAGCAGGCCGGCGATGCTGCTCGGCTCGATCGAGTCGATGGTCCAGTGCTCACCGACGGCAGCGCGCAGCTCCTCGGCGTCCACGGCGTGCGGGCCGAGGCCGTCCGGGAAGGCGCCCTTGTCGAAGACCAGCATGTACAACCGCGCACCCTCGCGAGCGGCGCGAGCGATGGCGGAGAGATAGGCGGCCCGGCTCTCGACCGGCATCGAGTGGAACAGGGTGCTGTCGATGATCGTGCCGAAGCGCCCGTCGTGCCCCGAGAGCTGGGTGATGTCCCCGAGCTGGAACGTCGCCGTAGCGTGCCGCTCGTCCCGTGCCGCTTCGGCCTGCGCGATGGCCGTGGCCGACATGTCCACGCCCAGCACCTCGTAGCCGCGCGCTGCCAGCTCGCGGGTCGTCACCCCGACGCCGCATCCCGCGTCCAGGACCGGGCCTGCGACGTCACCCCGCTCGATCACGTCGGAGATGACCGGCTGCGGGACGCCGATGTTCCACGGCACGGGTGCTTCTTCGCCCAACGGCGACTCACCGCGGTAGACGGCGTCGAAATCGGGCAGTTCGGTGCTCACGGGACGCTCCACTCACGAATCGGTGAATTCCTGTGCTGCCAGGCGAAACTACCACGATCGTGGGGTCCGAACAGGAATCGGCCGACACCACCCCGGCCTGCTGGGCAACGGGTTCGACGCGGTCGGCACGCCGGCGGTGCGCGCACGCCGCTCGGCGAAGTGGACGAGTCGTCACCTCCGCTCGCCCGCCCGGCTGCTGAGGTGAGATCGAACCGTGTTCCGCCGAAGGGCTGCGATCTTGCTCCCCGAGCGTGCATGATCGCCCGGTGTCGCTAGATGTCTCCCGCTTGTCCGTGCTGATCTTCGACGTCCTGGGAACGGTCGTCGACGAACGAGGTGCGCTCCGCGCCGCGACCCGGGCCGCGCTCCAGGGGGCAGGTGAGTCGGAGGAGACGTGCGAAGCGCTCGCGGCCGCCTGGGCGACCAGGACCGACGAGTTGCTGGCCGATGCTGGCGGAGGCGAGTACCGGCCGATGGACCTGCTCAGCCGCGAGGCGCTGGATCACGCGGTCAAGGCCACCGACCTCTCGCTCGACGAGGAAGCGCTGACCTCGCTCGCCGCGGAGGGGATGCGCCCGAAGCCCTGGCCCGACGCCGCTCCCGGTGTGGGCGCGCTGGCAGACCGGTTCAACGTCGTCGCGCTGTCCAACACCACCGTGCTCGCCCTGGCCGAGATCACCCGCCGCGGCGGGCTGCGCTGGGCCCTGGCGCTCTCCTCGGAGCTGGTCGGCGCGTACAAGCCCGACCCGTCGGTCTACCGCCGCGCCCTGGAGCTCATGCGCGTCGAGCCCGATCAGGCGCTGATGGTCGCGTCCCACCCGTGGGACCTGCGCGCCGCCGCCGAGCAGGGCATGTCCGCCGCGCTCATCGTTCGCGAAGGCGTCGAGGGATCGGATGCGGCGGAGGACGACGAGTTCGACCTCAAGGCGGGGAGCATCGCCGAACTCGCGGCCGAACTCCTCTGACCGGTTCGTGGGGAGGTTTTCATGAAAACTTCCCCACCCCAGACCGTCGGGCACGACGCCCGAGTGAACACCGGAGTTCGGGCGTTTCCGGTGCGCTTCGGTGGTGCGGTCGCGCATCGGTGCAGGTATGACGACTACGTGTTACCGAAATGTGCACCCGAACGATTGCCTCCGGGCTGCGGAGCGTGGACGATTTGGCTGGGATCGATGATCTCGCCGACTCCGAACCACCTCAACGACGACGGGAACGGAACATGACGAACCTGGCAGCGAACCTGGTCGCGTCCGCTGAGCGGCACGGCGACCGGCCCGCGGTCCGTCTTGACGAGTACGTGCTCAGCTACTCCCAGCTCCACGCCGCAGCCGCTGCCGTGGCCGGTGACCTGAGGGAACGCGGAATCTCACCCGGCGACCGGGTCGGCCTGGTGCTGCCCAACGTGCCCGCCTTCCCGATCCTCTTCTACGGCGCGCTGCTGGCAGGCGCGACCGTGGTGCCGATGAACCCGCTGCTCAAGGACCGCGAGGTCGAGTACTACCTGCGCGATTCCCAGATGTCGCTGGTCTACGGCTGGGACGGCGGTGGCGACGCGGTGCCCAACGCGGCCGCCGAGGTGGGCATCCCCGGCGTCGTGGTCGGTGCCACCGGGCCGACGGAGCTGTCCGGGACGCCGGCCCCGGGACTCGTCGAGCGCGCCGATTCCGACACCGCCGTGCTGCTCTACACCTCCGGCACCACCGGCAAGCCCAAGGGCGCCGAGCTGACCCATCGCAACCTCGCCTCCAACGCGACCATGGCGGTGGAGACGCTCTTCGAGCTCACCCCCGACGACGTGGTGATGGGCTGCCTGCCGCTGTTCCACGTCTTCGGCCTGACCTGCGCGCTCAACACCTCGGTGAAGGTCGGCGCGTGCCTGACGCTGCTGCCGCGGTTCGACCCGGCCAAGGCGCTGCAGATCGTGCCGCGCGACAAGGTCACGATCTTCGAGGGCGTCCCGACGATGTACGCCGCGATGCTCAACCACCCCGACGCCGATGGCGCTGACATGAGCTCGCTGCGCACCTGCGCCACCGGCGGCTCGGCGATGCCGGTGGAGGTGCTGCGCGGGTTCGAGGCGAAGTTCGAGTGCCTGGTGCTGGAGGGCTACGGCCTGTCGGAGACCTCGCCGGTCGCCTCCTTCAACCAGCCCGGCTACGAGCGCAAGTCCGGGTCCATCGGGCTGCCGGTGCGCGGGTGCGAGATGAAGGTCGTCGACATGGACGGCAACGAGGTCGGCCTCGACGAGCCGGGCGAGATCGTGATCCGCGGTGAGAACGTGATGAAGGGCTACTGGGGTCGCCCGGAGGCCACCGCCGAGGCGATCAAGGACGGCTGGTTCCACAGCGGCGACATCGCCACCAAGGACTCCGACGGCTTCTACTTCATCGTCGACCGCAAGAAGGACCTGATCATCCGCGGCGGCTACAACGTGTACCCGCGCGAGGTCGAGGAGGTGCTCTACGAGCACCCCGCCGTCGCCGAAGCCGCGGTGATCGGCGTCAAGGACGCGTCGCTCGGCGAGGAGATCGGGGCGGCCGTCTCGCTCAAGCCGGGCCAGGAGGCGACCGAGGACGAGCTGCGCGAATTCGTCAAGCAGCGCATCGCCGCCTACAAGTACCCCCGGCAGATCTGGCTGGTCCCCGAGCTGCCGAAGGGGCCGACGGGCAAGATCCTGCGCCGCGAGGTCAAGGAGATGCCGCGACAGGTCTGAGCCCACGGGCCCGGCCTCGCGCCGGGCCCGTCAGCTCCGGACTCAGAGCCTGGACAGTGCGGCTGCCGTCCCGATCGGGATGCCCGTAGGCTCACGGCAGTCGGTGAGTGAGGTCGGAGCATGGTCGGAATCAAGGACGTCGCGCGGTTGGCCGGGGTTTCCATCGGCACGGTGTCCAATGTGGTCAACCGGCCGCAACTCGTCTCGGACGAGACCCGGCGGCGGGTTCAGTCGGCGATCGACGAGCTCGGCTACGTCCGCGACGAGTCGGCACGGCAACTGCGCGCGGGCAGCAGCCGGATCATGGCGCTGCTGGTGCTGGACCTGGCCAACCCCTTCTTCGTCGATCTCGCCCGCGGAGCCGAGGAAGCCGCTCACGAGGCCGGTCTCAACGTGATCACCTGCAACAGCGGCCAGCGGGTCGAACTGGAGTCCTCCTACCTGTCGATGCTCGCCGAGCAACGGGTGCGCGGTGTGCTGCTCTCGCCCGTGGACACCACCGGGGAGCGGCTGCACGCCTTCGCCCGCAGCGGGATTCCCCGCGTGTTCGTCGACCGCACCGTGCCGGAGGTGCAGGGCAGCTCGGTCGCCGTCGACGACGTGGCCGGGGGAGCGCTGGCGGCTCGCCACCTCGCGGAGACCGGGCACCGGGAGATCGCCATGGTCAACGGCCCGTCGCTGCTCGCGCAGTGCCGGGACCGGGAGTCGGGTGCGCGGTCGGCGCTGGAGGGCGCTGACGTTCGCCTGTCGGTGCTGGAATCCGCCGCGCTCGACGTTGCCTCGGGTCGTGACGCAGGGGCGAGGTTGCTGGGGATGAGCCCGCGGCCGACCGCGGTGTTCTGCGCCAACGACCTGCTCGCGCTCGGCCTGCTGCAGGCGATGGTGGCGGCGGGGGTCCGGGTGCCGGACGAGATGGCGATCGTCGGGTACGACGACATCGAGTTCGCGGGAGCGGCTGCGGTACCGCTGACCTCCGTGCGCCAGCCCGCGCGGAAGCTCGGCCGCACGGCGGCGGAACTGCTCATCGACGAGACCTCGGGCGAGCGGCCGGTCCGGCACCGCCGACTGGTGTTCCAGCCGGAGCTGGTGGTGCGCGACTCGACGAGGGTCGGCCGCTAGAAGTACCCGATCCACATCGCTCCGACGGCGATGAAGGTGGCGATCGACAGGGACGCCGTGATCATTTCGGCGTGGCGAGCGGTCATGGTGGTTCCTCGGCTGGGTTCAGGCTCGGGCGGTGCTGTCGCCGGTGTGATCGGCAGGGGCGTGCGCATCGGGGAGGTGCCGGGCCGGGCAGGCAGCGGACGTCCCACCCAGGGCCTGGTCGCGGTCGGGCGCGTGTTGTGCCTGCCGCGCGCATGCTGCCTGCGTCGCGCCTTCCGGTGGACCTGTGCTGTGCTCAAACCAGCGCCCCCTCGCGGCCGATGATCCTAAACCGTGGCGGGCGGAGGAATCGCACCGCCTGCCCTGAACGGCGTCAGCGGCGTTGGTCCGGTCGGTCGATCGCCGGACCGGGCAGCGCTGCCCGCGCGCCTCGGTGTGCGGACCAATCTGGCAGCGACCGCGGTGGAAGTTAAGCGCTGATGTCCGGCGCGTCCGGATTCCGCTGGATTGCACCCGTTCGGCCGCCGGTGGTCACAGCCCGTGACGCGTGCGGTGATCTGGGACCGAGCGGGTGGTGGGCCTCATCAGCCCCCGGACGAGGCGATCACGGGCTGGGAGGAGAGGGTCGTGCCGTCGCGCGTGATGGTCAGCGCGGTGTGATCGACGTGGTAGACGTGGCCGTCGTTGCTCTCCGTCGCGTAGCCGTCCCCGCTGGGGTAGGCGCGCAGCGTGATCGAGCCGGAGTCGCTGGAACCGTAGTAGTAGAGCGACCCCGCGGATCCGCAGATGTCCACGGAGGACTGCGCGGTCTCGTAGGAGGCCACGCAACCGCTGGTGTGGACCGAGTTCGACGGCGGGAGCTGGTAGGGCACCGCGGGCGCGGCGGGAGCCGGGATGGTGATCGGCTGCGGCGGGGGAGCTGCGGGCAGGTAGGTCACGCATGCCGCCAGGGCCGGGGCGGCGAGCAGCCCGAGTGCTGCTGCGGCGGGGCGGATCCGGTGACGGCGCATGACGAAGTCCTTCCGCGCGCGGCGGCTCGACGAGGGAGATGCGGGGTGAGGTCGCGAAGCCGCCCGCATCCCCCTCGAAGCGCGGGCCCCGTCGGTCGACGACGGGGGTTCCCCGTGTCATTGAGCTCCGAGTTCCCGGTGGATTGCCAGGGGCTTTGGTCCCGTGGCAGGCGCCGCGCCCGGACGTAACGTCGATCCCGGACGGTGAATCCTCCACCGAGTTCGAGTCCGGGGGTGCGAGATGTACGCATCGGCGTTGTTCGGAGGTCTGGCCGCTGCCGCGCTGCTCGCCGGATGCACCGCCGCGCAGCCGCGGACCGTCTACGTCGAGGTCCCGGCCCCGCCGCCTCCGCCGCCGGGTCAGGTCGAACATCCGCGCGGTGACTGCGGAATCGACCCGGCGAGGATGAGCGTGAAGACCAAGGCCCGGTGCGGGCTCGTGAGCCGCGAGCCCGCGGCCCGCCACTGCGACGATCCCCGGTGGTGGAACTTCTACGACTCCGACGACGTGCGCACCTACCTGCGGTGGTGCGGCGGAGGCCGGGACTGGGTGCCGGTGCTCGTGCCCGCACCGGTGCCGGTGCCCGTGCCCTACGAGGCGCCGGGCTCGCCGCCACCGACGTACAGCCCGCCGCCCTCGTCCGTGAACCCGGACACGTCGCGGTCGCCGGTGACAGAGGCACCCGAGTCGAGCGAACCCCGGTCGCCCGCGACCGAATCGGTCGTTCCCGAGACCGGGTCGTCCGAGGAACCGCCTGCGTCGTCGGAGGAATCGTCCCCCTCGCAGGAGTCGGAGTCCACTGAGGACTCCTCGACCGGTCCGTGATCCGCTTCAGCGGCCCAGCACCGGGTCCCCGAGGATGTCGAGGGCTCCGGTGGGTTCGTCGATTCCGATCAGCCGGTCAGGGGGTACGTTCTGCTGCAGCCGCAGGGTCGCGCCGGCTTCGATGCGGTCGTGGCGGACGAGCAGGTGCGGGTCGGCGTCGACGTCGATGCCGAGCAGCTCCACGCCCGCGTGCAGCGTGCCGTCGGCGACCGGTTCGGGCGACGGGGACGGGGGTAGCGGCAAGGGCGGCAGGGGAGACGGCGGCGGCACCGGCTGCTGAGCCCCTGGCGGCGGAGCGGGCGCGCCGGGGGCCGGCGATCCCGGCGCTGCTGGGGGCGGTGCGGGAGCGGCCGGTGGTGCGGGAGGCGGCTGCGGCGCCTGCGGTGCGGGCGGTTGCGGTGGCTTGGCGGCGGCGACCGGTGGGAGCTCCTCGTCGTGGGAGGCCAGGGCCAGCCCGAGCACGGCGAGCGCGGCAGCGGCCGCGGCACCCGAGACGGCCGCGCGACGCGGGCCTCCCACGGCCGTCACGATCCCGCTGACGGCTCCGCCGCTCGCCGCGGCGAGGTATCCGGCGGTGGCGGTGGCGCCGAGCACCAGGGGAGCGATGAACAGGCGCAGCGCGCCGTTGATCTCAGCCAGCTCCGCGGCCAGCGCCCGGCACCGGTCGCAGTCGTCGAGGTGCGAATCGACCTGAGCAGTCTCGCGTTTCGCCAGGCCACCCCGGGTCCAGGCGCCCAGGCGCTCGACGTTGACCCGGCAGCGGTCCCGCTCGTCATCCAGGTTGGCCAGGTGCACCTGGAGGAAGGCCTGCTTGAGCCCTTCCCTCGCCCGGTAGGCCAGCGCCGACACGCCGTTGGGCGTCATGCCCAGCAGCGGAGCGACCTTCGCGGGCGAAGCACCTTCGATCTCGACGTGCCAGAGCACCATCTGCCAGCGCTCCGGCAGCTTCGCGAAGGCGGCCGCGACCAGCGACCGGTCCTCGTCCTCGACGGCGGTGTCCTTGAACGGCTCCGAGATGTCGATGTTGGGCACGGTCTCCAGGTCTTCGGAGTACTGGACCCGTTGCTGCTTGCGGGTGCGGTCGTAGGCGGCGTGCCTGACGGCGGTGAGCAGGTAGGCGCGGAACGCCGTGGTCGGCCCGCGCTGGTCCCGCAGCAGGTCGAGGACCTTCGAGAAGGCCTCGGAGACGACGTCGTCGGCCTCGGCGGAGGACTTGGTGACCTGGCGCGCCATGCTGTAGGCGGCCGAGACGTGACGTTCGTAGAGGCCGCCGTAGGCGCTGGTGTCGCCCTCGCGCACCGCCTCGATCAGCTCGACGTCACTGCGCTCCTGGGAACCCGCGTCAGTCGGTAACGCCGCCATTCCAGCCCCCTCGCTCACGATGTTGATCAGCAATTGCTATCGCGACCAGGGCTGGAATGGTCATCCGGGCGGTGTTTCGTTGCGCCTTCGTGACCGTCGGCTGCTCCATTCGCATGTCGTTCCACCACTTCCGACGGCCTACCCGGATGGGCGGAACACCGCACCCCGGTGCGCCCGGAGATCAGCGTCCGGGGGTGCATGCGGTGGGGGCGCGAGGTGGTCGACCGACCGCGGCACCACGTGCACCCAGGTCCCGGCGTCGGTGAAGACCAGTCCGCACTCGCGCAGATCCGCCAGCCTCCCGTGCACCTGCGCACCGAAGCGGGCCGCCAGGACCGAGACCGGGCAGGGAACCTCCACGTAGCGCAGGAGTTCGGCTGCGTCCCCGGCGAAGACGTACTCGTGGTGGCCGAACCGGGGCCGGTCGTCGAGCACCACCAGCGCGTCGCCGTCCTCGACGAGCTCCAGCAGGCCGCCCGGGTTCTCGCGGCGCCAGGTCGCGACCCCGGTCAGCAGCGACGCCTCGGCGGCGGCGGAGATGCCCTCGCCGCAGCGCTCTACGTCCTCCATCGGTGGCAGGTGGTGCAGTGCGGGGAACTGCGCGAGGACCCGGGCGTAGGACTGATCCGTCTCGCCGGGGAAGCCGTAGCGGTAGGTCCACGCCACCGGCAGCTCCAGGGTCCTGGCGTCGCGCAGCATCCGGACGTTCCCGCATCCTCGGGCACTGCTGCCTGCCAGTCTCAGCACTCGCGTGCTGAGGTTGTCGAATCCTGGGCGTACCTTGATGAATCCGGTGTCGCGCAAGCGGGACAACCGCTCGAAGGACACCTCGGCGTTGCTCTCGGTCTGCGACCGCATCGGACCCGCGTACCTTCCGCCCTCGTGCGGTGGGGCGGCCGAGGACCGCCCCGCCCGCGACTCATCTCGAAGTCCGGACGTCGTCCACGCCGCGCCGTTGCAACGCGAAAAACCCCAGTGCGACTCACCGTGCCAGGGTCCCCGCCGGTTGACCAGGGGTGATTCACCCGAACGTCGTCATCGTCCCTTTCTCGGGTTTCCCGCTATTCCGCTCGCTCGCCGAGAGGGTTTCGACCAGCGCGTCGTAGGCGGGCTTGGGGGTGAAGTCGTCCCAGTAGATCGTCGCCGCGCCCTGGTTCGGGAAGTTTCCGGGCACCCAGGAGTACTTGTCCGGCAGTCCCCACACGGTGAACGAGTGGCAGGTGGAGACGTCCAGGCACGACTGCAGTGCACTGCGGTAGTAGTCGGCCTGCTCGCTCAGCTGCTGCGGAGTCGGGGCGCCGCCCTGGGGCAGCGTCATGCGCACGTCCAGCTCGGTGATCGCGGTCTCCAACCCGATATCGGCGAAGCGCTGCAGGTTCTGCGTGAGGTCCGCCGGGAACCCGTCGTCGAGGTCGAGGTGGGCCTGCGCGGCAAGCTCGCGCACCGGAACGCCCTGCGCCAGCAGGTCCTTGGCCAGCTGGTAGTAGGCGTCGCTCTTGGCGTTGTCGCCCTCGACGCCGTAGTCGTTGAAGAACAGCGCGGCGCCCGGATCGGCTTCGTGGGCCCAGCGGAAGGCGTCGGCGATGATGCCCGGGCCGAGCTCGCGGATCCAGATGTTGTCGGTGCTGCGCAGTTTCCCGGAATCGTCGAAGATCTCGTTGGCCACGTTCCACTGCTGGATCCGCCCGGCGTAGCGGCCGACGACGGTGGAGATGTGCTCGTGCAGGATCTCGCGCAGCTCATCGGGTGAGAACCCGCCGCTCTCCAGCCATTCCGGGTTCTGGCTGTGCCACAGCAGGGTGTGCCCGCGCATCACCTGGCCGTGCTGCTCCGCGAAGTCGACGATCGCGTCGGTGGTGCCGAACTCGTAGGTGTCGCGAGCGGGGTGGAGGTAGTCCCACTTCATCTGGTTCTCCGGCGACAACGAGCTGAACTCGCGGGCGAGCACGTCGCGGTAGCGCTGGTCGGAGGTGAACGGATCGGGGTAGGGCTGCTCCTCGTGATGGCCGCCGCCGGCGACGGCGGAGCCGATGGCGAGGCCTTCCGGTGCGGCATCGCGCAGTCCGGGAGCCTGGGGCGCGGCTTCGGCGTGGACGGGCAGGAGCAGGACCGCTGCTGCGGCGGTGGTGGCGAGGCGGATCTGCTTCATCGCGGACTCCGGCGTGCTCTTCTGGTTCGAAAGAGTTTCTGAAAAACCTTGAACGACAAGCGGTGTCGAAGAATATGGGCGCTTGCGAGAAGAGGTCAACAACCGCACGTGGCGAGTCCGAGCCATCCACTCTTCCGAGGTTCCGCGCGCCGAGGGGGTGGTTCTCCGCCAGTTCCGAACTCCACTCCGGTTCCGAAACGTTTCGGGAGGAGGTCCTCGCTGCGAAGTGCGTCGGACCGCGGAGGTCTCAACCTCGGAACGGCTCCCGCTCAGCGGAAACGAATGCTGGTCCGGGTTCCGGGAGGCACCCACATGATTCCGGGCACGACACCGACATCGAAGAGGTGAGCTGGAATGACAACGGCGTCAGGACAGTCCGGCGGCCTGCCGGAACCGGCAGCCGCCCGACGGGTCAGCGCACGCGGCGTCGCCGCGCTGTGCTGGGCCGCGGTCGCGCTCGAGGGCTACGACCTCGTCGTGCTCGGCGTCGTGCTGCCCGAGCTGCTGCGCGCGCCGGGCTGGCAGCTGACCCCGGCGACCGGGTCGCTGATCTCCTCGGTGGGACTCGTGGGCGTGATGATCGGCGCGCTGTGCGTCGGGCCGCTGACCGACCGCTTCGGACGGCGCAAGCTCATGATCACCACGGTGGTGCTGTTCTCCGCGCTCACCCTGGCCTGCGCTTTCGCGACCGGGCCCCTCGTCTTCGGGATCCTGCGGTTCCTGGCCGGTCTCGGGCTCGGCGGTGTCCTGCCGGTGGCGATCGCACTGGTCAACGAGGCGTCCGAGGCCAAGGGCGGCAGCGCGACGACCACGCTGATGACCGGTTACCACGTGGGTGCCGTGCTCACCTCGTTGCTGGGGATCCTGGTGATCCCCCTGCTGACCTGGCGCTCGATGTTCGTCATCGGTGCTCTGCCCGCGCTGGCGCTGGTCCCGCTGCTCGCTCGGTACCTGCCGGAATCGCTTCCGGACGCGACCGAGACCAAGGCCGACCGCAGTCCCGTGTCGATCCTCTTCCGCGGTGGCCACCTGCGTTCCACGCTCGCGTTCTGGGTGACCTCGTTCATGGGGCTGCTGCTCGTCTACGGCCTCAACACCTGGCTCCCGGTGATCATGCGCGAGGCCGGTTACGAGCTCGGAGCGGCGCTGGCCCTGCTGCTGACCCTCAACGTCGGTGCCGTGCTCGGTCTGCTGGCGGCCGGCCGGGTGTCGGACCGGATCGGGGTGCGGACCTCGGCGATGATCTGGTTCGCGGCGGCAGCGGTGTTCCTCGCGCTGCTGAGCGTGCCGCTTCCCGGCATCGGCATCTACGTCAGCGTGCTGCTGGCGGGTGTGTTCGTCTTCAGCACCACGGTGCTCGTCTACGCCTACATCAGCCACCACTACCCGGCGGTCGGGAGAGGGACCGCGCTGGGGGCCGCCAGCGGCGTCGGGCGGCTCGGTGCGATCTCCGGCCCGTTGCTGGGTGGTGCGCTGCTCAGCGCCGGGTTGGCCTACCCGTGGGGCTTCTACGCGTTCGCCGCGGTTGCGGTGATCGGGCTGGTATCGGTTACGTTCGTGTCGAAGCGGCGACCCTCCTAGAACTTCGTCGGCCCGGGGTGCGGACGCGCTCCGGGCCGACGAAGCCCGGGATGTGGGATGTGGGCGGCCGCGCTTTACAGCGCGCACGCTGGGGAACGAGGATGACCGGCATGATAGCCCTCGTCGGTCTCGTGGTGCGGTGCCACATCGACCTGTTGCGCGTGTGCAGCGCCATCTGTTGATCTGAGGCTGTCCTTTCCACCGGGCCCCGATCGGATCCGGACTTTCCCTTTCCCCACCGGTTTTCGCCGGTGACCGCTGCGCGCGTCGACGAGGCCGCGCGCCGGTCCTGGCGCATCCCGCTCCGAGGAGTCCCGCATGATGTGCCCGCGTTCGCCCACGTCCCGCCCCCGGCAGGTCGAGGAGCGCCGGGATGGCTGAGTTCGCCCTGCTCACCGGTCATCTCTCGCCGCGGTCCCGGCCCGGATCCATCGTCCGCACCGTCGGCGCCCAGCTGCGCGCCGGGGGTGGTGCCGTCACCGAGATCGCGGTGGGTGAGCTACCGCACTCGGCGCTGATGGCCGGCGACGATCGCCATCCCGAAGTGCGCTCGGTGCGGCGAGCGCTATCGGCCGCCGACGCGGTGGCCGTCGTGATGCCCCGCTACGAACCGCACGGCAGCGCGCCGCTGCGAGCGCTGCTCGGGTTGCTCCCGCGTGACGTGCTCGCCGGAAAACCAGTCCTACCACTCGGTTTGGGAACGGTGCGGAGTCAGTCCATCGGCCTCGGTGGTGGACTGGGCAGCGGGCAGGTGCTGCCCGCCGCCTTCCTCCACGACGACTGGTTCGACGAAACCCAGTGCTGGGAACCGAATCCGCGCGCTCGGGAGATCCTGCGGCGTGCGGCGAACGACCTCTGGACCGCTGTGGTCGGAGAGGCCGTCGCCGCCTGAACGATCCGCTCAGATGCCGTGGACCTGCTTGCGGGCGGCCGCGTAGGCGGCCCGCACCTCGGCGCCGCCGGTGTCCTCGCCGACGCTCCTGCGGGTGCCCGCGACCTCCCAGTCCGGCGGGGTGGCGCTGCCGGAGCGAGCCCAGGCCGCCTGTTTGGCGGCACCGATGGCCACGTACTCGGCCGGTTCCGGGACGTCCACGTCGACGCCGAACAGTCCGGGCGCGATGGCCTGCACCGCTTCGGAACGGCCCGCTCCGCCGATGAGCAGCACGCGGCGGACTTCGGCGCCCGCGTCGCGCAACGCGTCGATCGCGTCGGCCATGCCGCACAGCATCCCCTCGACGGCGGCGCGGGCGAGGTTCTGCGGAGTCATGTTCGCGCCGGTCAGGCCCGCCAGGGTGCCGGTCGCCTCCGGGAGGTTCGGCGTCCGCTCTCCCTCCAGGTACGGCAGCAGGCTCAGCCCGCCCGCACCCGGCTCGGCCGCCAGCGCCAGCCGCGACAGGCCCTCCAAGTCGGTGTCGAGCATGTGGGCGGTGGAGCTCAGCACGCGAGCGGCGTTGAGCGTGCAGACCAGCGGCAGGTAGCGGCCGGTCGCGTCGCAGAAGCCCGCGACGGTGCCGGAGCTGTCCGCGCTGGGCTGCTCGGCGGGGGCGAACACCGCGCCCGAGGTGCCCAGCGAGACCGCCACGTCGCCCGGTTTCAGCCCGAGCCCGAGCGCAGCGGCCATGTTGTCGCCGGTGCCCGCCCCAATCGTCGCGCCCTCGATGCCCGGCAGCGTCGCCCGGGCGGCTTCGGCTTGGGGAGCCAGGAGTGCCGGCAACGTCGGGGTGCGTCCGCCCATCGCGTCGGTGAGCAGGTCGGGTAGCCATTCCCCGCTGGTGGGGGAGTAGTACCCGGTGCCCGAGGCGTCGCCGCGGTCGGTCCACGCCTGCTCCGGTCGTCCCGCCAGCTGCCAGCCGACCCAGTCGTGCGGCAGGAGCACCTGGGCGACCCGGTCGGCGTTGTCCGGTTCGTGCTGCGCCAGCCACGCGAGCTTGGTGATGGTGAAGCTCGCGACGGGGACCGAACCGGTTCGGCCGGCGAGGGAGTCGGCCCCGTGGCGCTCGATGAGCTGCTCGGCCTGCGGAGCGGAGCGGGTGTCGTTCCACAGCAGGGCGTCTCGGACGGGCTCGCCGCCGGCGTCCAGCGCGACCATGCCGTGCTGCTGGCCGCCGACCGACACCGCCTCGATGCGGCCGGGCGCGGCGGCGACGGCCTCGCCGATGGCGCTCTGCGCTGCCTCCCACCAGGCCGCCGGGTCGACCTCGGTCCCGTCGGGGTGCGCGGCCTTGGCCTCGGCGACGACCGAACCGTCGTCGGCGTCGACCACGAGCGCCTTGGTGGACTGGGTCGAGGAGTCGATGCCTAGCACCAGCATTGCGGATCATCCTTCATGCTCGCGCGGACCGGGGAGCGACGCGCCTTCCCGGTCCGGTCCTCGCGGCGCCGGAACGCCGGAGTCGGTTGTGACCGCACAATTGTGCGTGATGGGGGCGCGGGGGTGCGATGCCCTCGCACCCCCGCGCGGACCTGCTCGACGATCAGGTGGAACGCCGCTTCAGCGAACGCCGAGCAGGTGGTCCATCGCGAGCTGGTCGAGCCGTTCGAAGTGCATGCCGCGGGCGGCCGCCGCGTCCACGTCCAGCTCCTCCGACAGCAGGTCGGACACCGATTCCCCGGCGCCGAGCGTCGGGGTGGACAGCTCGCCGACGCGGGCGGCCTCCCACGCTTCCACCACCCGGGGGTCCGCGCGGAAGGCAGCGGCGCGCTCCTTGAGGATCAGGTAGTTGCGCATGCAGCCCGCCGCGGAAGCCCAGACGCCCTCGTAGTCCTCGGTGCGCGGTGGCTTGAAGTCGAAGTGCCTCGGTCCCTCGTACCCGCCGTTCTCCAGCAGGTCGACGAGGAAGAAGGCGTTGCGCACGTCGCCCGCGCCGAACCGCAGGTCCTGGTCGTACTTGATGCCGTTCTGCCCGTTGAGGTCGATGTGGAACAGCTTGCCCGACCACAGCGCCTGCGCGATCCCGTGTGCGAAGTTCAAGCCGGCCATCTGCTCGTGGCCGACCTCGGGGTTCACGCCGACGATGTCGCCGTGCTCCAGCTCGTTGATGAACGCCAGCGCGTGCCCGACGGTCGGCAGCAGGATGTCGCCGCGCGGTTCGTTGGGCTTGGGTTCCAGCGCGAGCCGGAGGTCGTAACCGCGCTCCTTGATGAACGCGCACACGGTGTCCACGGCCTCGCGGTAGCGGTCAAGCGCGGCGCGAACGTCCTTGGCCGCACCGGATTCGGCGCCTTCGCGCCCGCCCCAGGCGACGAACGTCCGGGCGCCGAGCTCGGCGGCCAGCTCGACGTTGCGCAGCACCTTGCGCAGCGCGAAGCGGCGCACGTCGCGGTCGTTGGCGGTGAATCCGCCGTCCTTGAACACCGGGTGGCTGAAGAGGTTGGTCGTCACCATCGGCACGGCGAGGCCGGTCTGATCCAGCGCGCTCCGGAAGCGGGACACCACGGCCGAGCGG
This sequence comes from Saccharopolyspora tripterygii, assembly GCF_054778355.1. Classification (NCBI taxonomy): domain Bacteria; kingdom Bacillati; phylum Actinomycetota; class Actinomycetes; order Pseudonocardiales; family Pseudonocardiaceae; genus Saccharopolyspora; species Saccharopolyspora tripterygii. Next base: position 149,358 of record NZ_BAAGZP010000034.1, read on the forward strand.
TCCTCGGCGCTCGACCCGAACGGCACCAGGTCGTCGTCGTGGAAGGTGATCCCGTGGGCTCCCAGGTCGGAGAGCCTGCGCACCGCCTCGACCGGGTCCAGCGGGCTGCGGGTGGCTTCGCCGAACGGGTCCCGCCCGAGCCAACCCACGGTCCACAGCCCGAACGAGAACTTGTCCTCGGGCTTCGGGGTGAAGTCTGTCATGACCAGGTGCTCCTCACTTCGTCGTGACTGCTGCCGGGCCGGAACCTGCTCAACCGGCGGCTCTTTCGGCTGCCGGGACGCGCAGCGGATCCCGGAAGACCTCTTCGATCACAGTGCTTCCCGCGCCGCGCACCGCCGCCGAGAAGCCGAAGGTGGAGGCGGTCATGCGGCAGATCGCGGCATCACCGGCCACCGAGCGCCCGCGCAGCTCCCGCATCGCGGCGGGCACCAGGTACGGCGCGACCGTGCCGAGGTAGCCGCCCAGCACGACGACCTCCGGGTTGAGCAGGTTGACCAGCATCGACACGCCGATTCCGAGCCACTTGCCGACCTCGTCGAATCCCGCCATCGCTTGCGGCCCACCGGCTTCCGCACGTGCGCGCAGCGCGCGAGCCTGGTCCTGCGGGTCCGCGTCCTGCTCGGCGAGGTCGGGCGCGGCGACCCGCAGCACGGCGGGCAGGCCGATCTTGGTCTCCAGGCAGCCGCGCCGCCCGCATCCGCACTCGGGTCCGCCGAGATCGACCGGAACGTGGCCGATCTCGCCGGTGAACCCGCCGGAACCCCGCAGCAACCTGCCGCCGGTGACGATCCCGGCGCCGACACCGACCTCGCCGGTCAGGTAGACGAGGTCGGCGGCGGGGTCGGGGGTGGAGTGCAGCTCGGCGAGCGCGGAGAGGTTGGCCTCGTTGTCCACCGAGATCGGGACGTCGACGCCGAGCCGGTCCCGCAGGGCCGAGGCGATCGCGGTGGACCGCCACTCCAGGTTGGGCGCGTAGTGCACGTGGCCGGATTCGGCGTCCACCAGACCGGGCAAGGCGACGGCGATTCCGGCCGGGGAGGACGACGCCGAGGCGGCCAGTTCGGTCAGGGCCTCAGCGGCCAGGGCCGCCAGCCGGTCGAGCGTGGCCGCCGGTTCGGCGCGCGTGGCGTCGAACCGGACCCGCCGATCGACGACGACCCGCCCGGCGAGGTCCGTGCCCAGCGCGGCCAGGTACTGGGAGTTGATCTCCAGACCGAGCGCGGTGACGCGGCTGCCGTCGAGCTCCAGCGAACGTCCGGGACGGCCGACCGCACCGTCGCGGCGCAACCCGGTCTCGCGGACGAGGCCGCGGTCGAGGAGCTCGGCGGCGAGGCTGGACACGGTCGCTTTGGTGAGCCCGCTGCGGGCGGCGATGTCGGCCCGCGAGACGACCTCGCCGCGCCGGACCTCGTCGAGCACCAGCGCCAGGTTGGCCCGCCGGACAGCGCTCTGGTCGACACCGGCCGTCGAGCCGAGCAGCGCGGGTCCGGCGGTTCTGCGTTCGGCCACGCGCACCTCCGATAAGTACGGAGCATAAACTAATACCGGTCATCGTCGAGTACAAGACCCCTGAAATCGAGGAGTTCTCGCCGCAGGTTCCGAACAGGCGCGTGGATGGCCCCGCTGATTGGTGAAGTGGCTGAACGAAAGGCCCTCACCGGATGCGGTGAGATCATCGCGGAGCGCCTCCGGTGAGGCCGGAGACTGCGCCGAACGGCGTAGTCTCTTCGCTGCCCGTCTCACTACCGCCCCCTCGGTGAGGCGGGCACCTCTTCGTCAGCAGGACACGGACCGGACAGGGTGCGGTTCGTGTCCTGGACATTCCGTTGCCGCGACGTCCCACGCGGTGGCAGCATCGTGATCGCTCATGATCACCGGGTCGCGACCACCAGCAGCGTCCGGAACGACTCGCCGGAGGGGCGATGACCGCGAACCATTCCGCCGACCCGAGCGCGGCCACCGCCGAGATCCGGCACGTCGAGATCGGCTGCCGGAACCTGGCGCGGTCCCAGGAGTTCTACGCCGGCCTGCTGGGGTTCACCGAGACGGCCGCGGAATCCGGTGCGTGCTGGCTCGACGCCGGATCGGCGCGGATCAAGCTCGTCGAGGTCGGGGAGGGCGACCTCGGCGGCTGGAGCGCCGACGACCTCCAGTGCGGGATGAGGCACTTCGGTATGAAGGTCGGTGACGTCGACGCCCAAGCGGCGCGGCTCGGCGACGCCGGGGTCGCCTTCACCCAGCAGCCCAAGGACGCCCACGGCAACGTCCGCATCACCTTCTTCACCGACCCGGACGGCACGCTGCTGGAATTCGTCGAAGGCGCGGTCCGGCACGACGAGACCTACTCGCCCGAGATCGCCGCGGAATACCTGGCCGCGCACCAGAACCGCGCGCGCGATGCCGGGCCGGTCTTCGACCACATCGCCGTGACGGTCCCGGACCTGCAAGAAGCGCTCGACTTCTACGTCCGCACGCTCGGCGCGGAGGTGATCGGCAAGCTGATCCGCTCCGGTGACCCGCGCGGGTTCGTCATCACCAACCTGCGGCTCGGCGACGTCGTGCTGGAGTTGTTCAGCTTCCGCCGGGAGACCAGCCCCAGCCCGTGGTCGGCGGGCCAATCCCGGCACGGACTGCGCGCGATCGGGCTCGGCGTGGCGGAGGCGCCCGGGGCGGTGGGTGCGATGACCGCCGCCGGTGCGGGCGCGGTCCTGCGCCCCGGCCCCGAGCCGCTGCTCATCGACCCGCACGGGGTGCCGCTGACCATCACCACCCGGTGATCGGACGGGACGGCTCGACGAGGAGTGCGCATGAGTGAGCAGTTGCGGTTCCCGGAGGGCTTCGCCTGGGGTGCGGCCACCGCGAGCTACCAGATCGAGGGCGGTGTGGCGGAAGGAGGGCGCGGCGAGTCCATCTGGGACCGCTTCTGCCGCACCGAGGGCAACGTGGCCGGCGGTGACACCGGCGACGTTGCCTGCGACCACTTCCACCGCTACCGCGACGACGTCGCTCTGATGCGCGAGCTCGGGCTCACGCACTACCGGTTCTCACTGGCCTGGCCCCGGTTGCAGCCCGACGGCACCGGCGAGCTCAACCCGGCGGGACTGGACTTCTACTCGCGGCTGATCGACGCGCTCCTCGAAGCCGGGATCCAGCCGTGGGTGACCCTCTACCACTGGGACCTGCCGCAAGCGCTGGAGGACCGAGGCGGCTGGCCCGAGCGGAACACCGCGCTGCGCTTCGCCGACTACGCCGCCCGCGCGCACGAGGCGCTGTCCGACCGCGTCGAGAACTGGACAACGCTCAACGAGCCGTGGGTCGCGGCGTTCCTCGGCCACGCCCAGGGCGTGCACGCTCCTGGTCGGCAGGACCACGCCGCCGCGATGCGCGCGGCCCACCACCTGCTGCTCGGGCACGGGCTCGCGATGACCGCGATGCGCGCCGGGGGAGCGGGTTCGAACCTGGGCATCACCCTCAACCTAGCCCCGGTCGACCCCGCCACCGAGGCCGACCGCGATCTCGCCCGCCGCGTCGACGGGCTGCTCAACCGCCAGTTCCTGGATCCGCTGCTGCGCGGCGAGTACCCGGCCGACGTCCTCGACGACGTCGCCGAGGTCACCGGCACGGAGCACGTGCAGGACGGCGACGCGCGGATCATCGCCGCGCCGCTGGACTTCCTCGGCATCAACTACTACACGCGCCAGGTCGTGCGCTCCGGCGACCGTCCGAGGATCTGGCGGGCCGGGCAGGAACCCAGCCCGTGGCCCGGCAGCGCCGACATGACCCCGGCGACCCGCGGACTGCCGACCACCGCGATGGAGTGGGAGGTCGACCCGGCCGGCCTCGGAGAACTGCTGGAACGCCTGCACCGCGAGTACCCGGGAGTCCCGCTCCACATCACCGAGAACGGCGCCGCCTACGACGACGAGGTCGTCGACGGCCGGGTACGCGACCAGGCCCGGCTCGACTACCTCCGCGAGCACTTCCGCACCGCGCACCGGGCGATCGCCAACGGCGTCGACCTGCGCGGGTACTTCGTCTGGTCCCTGCTGGACAACTTCGAGTGGGCCTTCGGCTTCGGCAAGCGCTTCGGCCTGATCCACGTCGACTACGACAGCCTGGCGCGGACGCCCAAGGACAGCGCCCGCTTCTACGCCGAGGTCATCCGCGCCAACGGTCTGTCCTGATTCCCGAGTGGACGGTCAGGACTTCTCGGCCAGCGGGAAGCCGACTCCCGTCAGGTGCTCGGAGAGGGTCCAGAGGCGCTGGGCGGCTTCGGTGTCGCTGGCGGCCTTGCTGCGCCCCACCAGCGTGGGCGCGCCGCGCAGCTCCATCGGACCGTCGGGGCCCACGTAGCTGGCGCCCGGGATGTCCTGGGTCGCGGCGAAGAGCGTGGGCAGCGCACCGGATTCGGCCGACTGCGCGATCACCGCGTTGCCGATCGCCATGAACCGGCGCAGCAGCGAGTTGCCCGCGTGGCTCTGCAGGTTCGTGGCCGAGTACCCCGGGTGGGCGGAGGTGGCCCGCACCCTCGAACCCGACTCGATGAGCCGGCGCTGGAGCTCCAGGGTGAACAGCAGGTTCGCGAGTTTCGACTGCGCGTAGGCCTTCTGCGGGTCGTAGGTGCCGGTGAAGTTCGGGTCCTCCCAGCGAATGCCCTTGGCCGAGCGGTGCATGAAGGAGGACACCGTGACCACCCGGTCGGTGACGTGCGGCAGCAGCAGGTTGGTCAGGGCGAAGTGACCCAGGTGGTTGGTGCCGAACTGGATCTCGAAGCCGTCCTTGGTCTGCCCCTCCGGCGGGAACATGACGCCGGCGTTGTTGATGAGGATCGCCAGGTCGTCGTCCCAGGTCCCGGCGAACTCGCGGACCGAGGCGAGATCACCGAGGTCGAGCCTGCGGACCTCGGCCGAGCCGGGCACGCTGCCCGCGGCCTGCTCACCCTTGGCCAGGTCGCGCACGGCCAGCACCACGTGCGCGCCCGCGCGCCCGAGCGCTTGCGCGGCCTGCAGTCCGAGGCCGCTGTTGGCGCCGGTGATGACGGCCGTCTTGCCTGCGAGGTCCGGTAGCTGCTCGCTGCTCCATCGCGTCATGCTCACATCGTGCCATCGATGCCGCGACAAGCCGATGACCACGACCGCCGCGCGAGGCGGACGTGGTCATCGGCATCCCCCGGTCAGCAGGGATCGACTTGGTAGGTGTCGAATCCCTTGTCGGTTGGTGAGTCATCCACGGCTACGGAGTCGTACTGCCATTCGCCTCCGGCCCCGTGGAACGTCGCGACGGTGCCGAGTGTCTGCCGGTTCATGTACGAGCCCAAGCGGAACTCGATCGGGACCGGCCCGGGTTCGCACTCCAGGAAGTCGGTCCTCGTGCCGGTGAAGTTGGGACCCTCCCAGATGCACAGGAAGGTGTCGTTGCACTCGGCCTGAGCGCGGGACTTGGCCTCTTCCGGTGTTTCTCCGGATGCCAGGCCGGCTCCGGCGCCCATGATCAGCAAGCAGCCTCCGCCGACAGCGGCGGCCTTTCGAAGCATTGTTGCGTACATCGTTCATTCCCCCAGTGGTGCGTGCCCGGCCGCCCCTGACGGGCAGCGACGGCCGGGCGCATTGCTCACCTCAGCAGTTGTCGACCGCGCTGAGGTCGAAAACTTCGCCTTCGGAGATCGCCTCGTTGACCGGCGAGCGGTACTTCTCGATCAGCTCCTCAGGGTTGTCCGGGTTCGGACCGAAGAACACAGCTTCTCCCGGCTCGTACTGGGTGTTCAGCCACGATCCAGCGCGCTTGTCCTCGAAGCTGAAATCCACCGGGCCCTCCGCGCACGGCCCGAACTCATTGACGGCCCCGGTGAAGTCCGGACCGTCCCAGACGCAAAGCACTCCCTCGCCGCACACCGCCTTGGCGCGCTCGACGGCCTCTTCCTGGGTCTCACCGACGGCAACGCCGGAGCCGGCGCCCAGCAGGAGCAGGGAACCTGCGCCCGCTGCGGCGATCTTGCTGATCTTCGATGCGTACATCATTTCCCCCAGTTTCCTTGTGGTCCGGCCACCGCCGCGCTCACGGCGGTGGCCGGGTTTTCATTCCTCGACATCAGCAGGGGTGCACCTGGCGGGTGTCGAATCCCCGGTTGTTGTCGCTGAACTCGGGTGCGGTCGAGGTGTACTGGACGATCCACGGGCCTTCCGGGTTCGCCGGGTCAGGACCGATGAACTCGCCGACCGTGCCGGTGTACTGGTTGTTGATCCACGACCCGACCGGCCACGGCGTGTCGTACAGGCCGCACTCGAAGAACTTCACCATCTCGCCGTGCCCGTTCGGCTCCGGCCACACGCAGAGGTAACCGTCGCCGCAGGCTTCGGCCATCGCGCGGTGGGTCGCTTCCTGCTCGGTCTCCGCCGAGGCCAGACCCATGCTCGACCCGGCGAGCATCAGACCTCCGGCCACCGCGATGGCGGCTTTGAAGCCCTTGCTGCGCAATGTCGTCGTCGACATCTTTCCTCCCAGTTTCCAATGCGCACACGCGTGCGGTCGCACAGGTGTGTCCCGTGGGTTGGTGTTCATGCCCCCCAGCGACCCGAGGGATCGGGTCTTGGCATCGCGACACCCTTCTCACGTCGCACGCTCGCCTAGGGTTGCCTACAACCGGACGAAAGATGCGCTGTTCTCCGCGAAGACACCCTGCCGAGGAAGTTTCGGCATCGAGGTGACTGCGGGTGAGCAACACACCCGTCGGTTGGGCAGCCGTTGCGTGGACGAGCCACGCCGGTGTCACGGGACTGTGCTACCGCGCTGTGCGCGCAGAGTTAGGAAGTCAAGGTCAGCAGACACTCCTCTGTGGATTGGCGACGGGCATCGCGTCGAGCGAGGGCTCGAAGCGCGAGGAGGCGCGGAGGGTGCGCAGCGCCGCGGGCCCCTCGACGAACAGCAGGTCCAGCACGCCGAGTCCCGGGACGAACTCGCCGTGCGGCTGCGCGTACACCGGATGTTCGAAGAGCTGGTCGAGCACCGGCACTCCGGCGCGGTGGAATGGCGACCAGTCGACCGAGTAGGAGGTTCCGCTGCTGGTCAAGTGCGCGTCACCGCCCACGCTGCGGACCAGTTCCAGCAGCCGCTCCTGCCTGTCCTCGGGCACCGGGACGTCGAGGTCGCTGGCCCGCAGGATCTGCGTCTTCAGGCCGAGGTAGCGGCACAGCTCGGTGGTCAGGTCCAGGTTGTGGTCGACGAGGTGGTCGTGGCCGCGCCGGTAGACCTCGCGGACCAGGTCGTAGAGCTCGTCGAAGTGGGGTGTGCGGCGGTAGTGCACCTTGAGGTGCTTGAGGTGGCCGGGTCGCCAGTTCTGCCGCTGGTCGATGCGCACGTCGCAGAGCCACTGGCGGTCGCCCGTGTGCACCACGGGCACGCTGAGCCAGGACGTCCCGCCGGACTGGTTCTTCATCCGCTGGCGCGCGTGGTACTCGCTGCGGGTGTACTGGGCGGTGTCGTAGACGATGTGGACGTCGCTCAAGGCGATCTTGGCCATCAGCTTCGTCCACGGCAGGAAGTTCGGCTGGTGGATCGAGACGGTGGTCATCTACAGCACCACCCGCATCGCCGCGTAGCCCTCGGCGGCCTCGGCCGAGATCTCCCTGCCGCGCCACCGCGATTGCAGCTCCAGCCCCTCGGGGCTGCCGTGGTAGAGCGGATCCTTGACCTGCGAGGCGTGCAGGGCCAACGCCTGCAGCTTGATCTGCAGGAACTCGCTGATGTCGACGAACAGCGACGGGGTGAACCGCTCGCGCTCCGGCGTCCAGAACAGGCTCGTGTTGTCGTAGCAGAGCACGTGCGGGACGAAGTGCCGGTCGCCGGGGGAGCACGGTCTGGTGGCGGTCACGCACGCCCGGAACAGCGCCTCGTGGTCCTGGTTGTAGCTGATCGCGGGAATCATGACCATGCTCGGCCGGACGTTCTCGATGGACAGCCGGGCGTCCCGCTCCAGCAAAGCGGCCAGGTCGCGGCGCGGCACCACGTCCAGCGCCATGTGCTGATCCGGGCCGCGCAACAGCACCTCCCAGTCGTCGACCTTGAGCAGCTCGGCGACGGACTGGAACTCCGCGATGCGCGTGTCGGCGGTGACGGTCCGCAGGCCGGAGGTCTGCTGCCCGCCGTACTGCTCGATGGAGGCCACGGAACCGACGATCACGCAGACCTCGCCACCGAGGGATTTGATCCGGGCGATCGTGCCCGCGCAGCCGTACGTTTCGTCGTCGGCGTGCGGGGCGATCACCAGAACCCTTTGATGGGCGAGGAAATCGTCCCCGTTGAGGCAGTCCATGTCGTCTCTCCTCCCTTGGCCCGTCGGTCTCACGGACAGGCTTGCTTCCAGCCCGTGTCGAGTTCTTCCCACACCCCGGGCGCTTCCGGCCCGTAGCTCCACAGGTGCACCGCGTTGAGCCCGTACTCCCGCGCCAGGCGGAGCTTGATGGCGGTGCTGCGCGCGTCCTCGAACCACACGGCGTGGTCGACCCCGTTCTCGCGGTAGGTGAACCAGGCGGACCCGCCCGCGGCGTCCCAGTTCGGTTCGATGCCACGCTGACGCGCCAGTTCCAGGGCGCCCGCCGAGGACACCGAGGTGCCGTACCCGCCGCTCCAGTCGTATCCGTACTCCGGGACGCCCAGCACGACCTTGTCCGCGGGTGCGCGGGTGAGCGCGTAGCTCAGGACGTCCCGAACCCAGGTCTCGGGCGCCGCCGGGCCGGGATCGGAGGTGGCCCAGTGGTAGTCGTAGGCCATGATCCGCACCGAGTCCGCCGCTTCGGCCACAGCGCGGTAGTCCTGCGCGCGGGTGGCTTGGCTGTTGCCGTCGTCGTCCGTCTTGGGTGCCAGCGTGACCGACAGCCGCCGGTCCTCGGCGTGCAGGCGGTCGGCCAGTTCGCGGACGAACCTGGTGAACACGGGTCCGTCGACCGCGCGCATGTCCTCGTAGTCGATGTCGATGGCGGAATAGCCCCCGTCGCGGGCGAACTGCGCCAGTGCGTCGACGTGCCCGCGGGTTCGCTCGGGGTCGTGCAGGATGCCGGCGAGCGGTTCGCGCTGCCAGTCGCCGTCGAAGTGGTTGGTGATCGAGGGGACCATCTCCGGCCCCGCGGTGAGCAGGTTCTCGAGGCTCTCGGCCTCCTCGGGCCTGCCCGAGGACTGAGCGGTGATCCGCCCGTCCGGTGCGATCCCGTAGACCCACGGCGAGACCGAGTCCAGCTCCGACGCGTGCTTGCGGACCGTCTCGGCCCCCCGGTTGAGGTTCCAGTAGGGCACCGAGATCGCCGCGTTGCGCGGAGGATCGCACCGCGCGGGCGCCGGGGCGGCGCAGCCGACCGCGAGCAGCGCCAGGACCGCGCAGGCCCCCACGCTGCGCAGAACCGACGCTCGTCGCACCGCTCAACTCCCGCTCACCGCGTGCGCGCGCTGGTCGGCCACGACCGAGCGGATGATCTCGTCGAGATCCCGGGTAGGGCGAAAACCGATGCGCGCGCGTGCTTTCGAGCAGTCCGGGATCCGGCTCGGCGTGTCCCGGTAGCCGGGCTCGAAGTACGCGTCGTAGGGCACGTGCACGATGCCGCCCGGCGAGCCGGTGATCTCGACGACGCGCTGGGCGAGCTGCTCGATCCGCACCGGCGCGGACCCGCCCACGTTGAACACCTGGCCGTGCGCCTCGCGGTCGCGCAGCAGCGCCACCAGCGCGGGCACGACGTCGAGCACGTGGCAGAAGCAGCGGATCTGGCTGCCGTCACCGAAGACCGTGAGCGGTTCGCCCGCCAGCGCCTGCCGCGCGAAGCGGGGGATCACCATCCCGTACTCGCCGCTCTGGCCCGGACCGACGGTGTTGAACAACCGCGCGATCACCACGTCGAGGCCGTGCTCGACGGCGTGGGCGTGCGCGATGGTCTCGTCGACGGATTTGGCCTCGGCGTAGGACCACCGGCTGTGCGGGGGAGAGCCGAGGACCCGGTCGTCCTCCTCGGTGAGGCCGGGCTTGGGGTTGAGGCCGTAGACCTCGCTGGTCGACGACAGCAGCAGCGGCACCTTGTGCTCGCAGGCGGCTTCCACCACGGCTTCGGTCCCCAGCAGATTCGTGCGGAGGCTCTCGATGGTCCGCCGGGCGATGGTGAAGGTCCCCACGGCAGCGGCGAGGTGGAACACCGCGTCGACCTGGCCGGTGCACTCGTCGACGAGCTGCCGGTCGCACACGGAACCATCGACGACCTCCGGTGCTGGAGGTCCGGATTCCGAATTCAGATTCCCCGGACGGCCCGTGCTGAAATTGTCGAGAATCAGGACTTTGTGCCCTTCCGAAATCAGGAAACGGGTGAGATGGGAACCGATGAATCCGGCACCGCCGGTTATCAAGAAACGCATGGCATCCCCTCGTCATCGAGGAGTTCTGGAGGTGTTGTCCCGCCTGGTCGGGACCCACAGGTGTGGCTGTTGAGCTGCGAGTACGCGGTTCTCATCCGTGTTCCCGCACGGTGCGCGAGCCTCGACCACCGGGGTCTCCGATCGGCCCGCTGAAAACAACTGTGCACCACGATGTGGCACCCGAATCAGGGGCGAAAAGAATGCGTACCCGAACGGGTGAAAAGCACTTGTCGGGGTGGGGTGCGACGTTGTCGCATGGCGGGAGCGGTTCGTGGGAATTCAACGGGAAGGAGATGAGCGCGGTGGAATGGGCCCTGCTGTTCCTCGTGTTCGGGATCAACGTCCCGGTGTGGACGATGATCGCGTTCCTGCGCCGCTTCGACGACAACCGCAGGCCGGCCCCGCAGGACGCGGACGCACCCCCGACGAGGATGCGTCCCGAGCAGGTCGCCGTCGTCATCCCGGCCCACGACGAGGAAGGCGGCATAGCCAAATCCATCACCTCGGCGCTGCGGATCGTGCCGGCGGCCAACGTCCACGTCCTCGCCGACGGGTGCAGCGACCGCACGCCGGAAGTCGCCGCCAGTCATGGCGTCCAGGTCCTGGAGATCACCCCGGGCCGTGGCAAGGCCGGGGCGATCGAGGCGGCGATCGGCCACTTCGACATCGTCGGGCGGTTCGGGGCGCTGCTGATCATCGACGCGGACACCGAGATCGACTCCGCCTACCTCACGAACGGGCTTCCGCTGCTGGACGATCCGCGCTACGCCGCCGTCGCCGGGTGCGTGCACACCCCGTGGGACCCGCGGGAGCACACCTTCATGGGACGGCTGCTGATCTCCTACCGCGCGCGTCTGTGGACCATCATGCAGTGGATGCGCTACGGGCAGTCCTGGCGCTACATCAACGTGACGCCGATCGTCCCCGGGTTCGCCAGCATGTACCGGACCTCGGCCCTGCCGCACATGGACCTCAACCCGCCGGGCCTGATCATCGAGGACTTCAACATGACCTTCGAGCTGCACCACAAGCGGCTCGGCAAGATCGCCTTCTCCCCGGACGTGCACGCGACGACCGACGATCCGGACAACCTCGGGGACTACTACCGGCAGGTGCGGCGCTGGGCGCTCGGGCTGTGGCAGACCCTGCGCAGGCACGGCGCGTGGTTCGGCCGGTTCTGGTTCACCACGTCGTTCTTCATGCTGGAGATCGTCACCTCCAGCCTGATCATCCTCGCGCTGGCCTGCGCCGGAGTGGTGATGGCGCTGGTGCCGCTGACCGCGGGCTGGGTGCTCGACTGGCCGGCGTACCGGGACGTCCACTCGGTCCTGGCGCCGCTGATGACCCCGTTCAACCTGGTCCTGTTCCTGTTCCTGCCGGACTACCTGATCACCTGCGTGGTCGCCGCGTTGCGCAGGCGCCCGAGCCTGCTCATCTACGGCGTGGGGTTCCTGATGGTGCGAGTGGTGGAGGCCGCGGCCACGATGTGGACGCTGTACCGGCTGTGGCGCGCCCAGTCGAGCGGGATCTGGACCAGCCCTCGCCGACTGGCCCAGGCCGTCGCCCCCGCAGCGGTCGGCTCGCCGGACTCGACGCGGAAGTCCGAGGAGCCCGCCGGTGCCGAGAGGGCGCCCCGGCCTGATCCGGAACCAGCACCGGCCGCGGGTCCGACCGCGAGCACCCGGCGGGTCGTGCTGCTGGACGCGGCCGCGGTGCTGCCGGTGATCGCCGTGGTGGGGCTGGCGCTCACCGGGGTGCTCAACGTGCTGCTGGTCGCCGGTCTGCTGCTCGCTCCGGCGCTCGCCACGACCACCTGGAGACATCGTCCCGGCAGGCACCCGGCAGAGGTCAGTCCCGCCACCCGCGACCGGCCTCCCGGACGCGTTTGATCTCCTCGGCGTCGTAGAGATTCGCCAGCGCACCGCGGCCGGCGGGCCGCCTCGCGACCGGCGCGATGCCGTGCCGGGCGAGCCAGGGGTTGACCGAACCGACCTGAATCCCGAGGTACGCGGCGATGTCGTGGCGGTCCCACTGCTGCTGGTCCATGCGGACCTCCTCGCGCGGGACCTCCTCGTGGCGGACCGGCGTCGGCGGCCCACCGGCGTGACAGCTCGATTGTGCGTCGAGCCCGCGTGCGAAAGCCGGGGCATAAGTCCTGAACCTGATTGCTCCGGGTCTTTGTCCTCTACGGAGCCGCACCACGCTGGTGCACGGTGGTCGACACCCAGGTCGGCGCGACACTCACGTCGGCGGAACGAGAGCCGGTGGCAACGCCGGTAATCGCTTCGGCACAGCGGTGAATCCGTCTGCACGGAGCGCGTTTTGGAACGCGAGGCAAGCGCATCGAGGAGTCCCCGGTGATGAGCACAGCCAACATTCATGGGGCAGAGCCGAACTCAGCAACGCCCGCGCGGCTGACAGTTCCGTCCCCGCGCACACCCACCAACGCCGTGGTCGTCGGGCTGGGCTACGTCGGCCTGCCGACGGCGTTGTCGCTCGCCGATTCCGGCGTCGCGGTGACCGGTGTCGACATCGACGAAGCGCGACTGCTGGCGATCAAGGCGGACCAGGTCGATCTGTCCGAGGCCGATCACGAGCGGCTCGGCCGCTCCCTCAGCAGCGGCGAACTGGTGGTGACCACCAACGCGGCCGCGGTCGCCGAGGCCGACCTGGTGCTGATCTCGGTGCCGACCCCGGTGGACACCCACCTGGTTCCCGACATGCGCGCGCTGACCGCGGCCTGCGCGTCGGTGGTCGCCAACGCGCGCGCGGGCCAGACGATCGTGCTGACCTCCACCACGTACGTGGGGTGCACCCGGGACCTCATCGCCGAACCGCTGCGGCACCGCAACGGCTGGACCGCAGGCGAGGACATCTACGTCGCCTTCAGCCCCGAGCGCATCGACCCCGGCGTCACCCGCCACGACCGCCGCGCGACGCCGCGCATCGTCGGCGGGGTGACCGCCGAGTGCGGGCGACGGGCGACGGAAGCGCTGGAGGGTACGACCGCCGAAGTGCACACCGTCTCGTCCCCGGAATCGGCCGAGCTGACCAAGCTGTTAGAGAACAGCTTCCGCGCGGTCAACATCGCGATGATCAACGAGTTCGCCGACAGCTGCCACGCCTTCGACGTCGACCCGATCGAGGTCATCGAGGCGGCGGCCACCAAGCCCTACGGGTTCATGCCGTTCCACCCCGGACCCGGCGTCGGAGGCCACTGCATCCCCTGCGACACCCACTACCTGCTCTGGCAGCTGCGAGCACAACGCCTGCCCGCGCCGCTGATGAACGCGGCGATGGGAGCGATCGCGGCACGCCCGCAGAGGGTGGTGGATCGCGCCCGGCAGCTGCTCGCCGATCAGGGCAAGTCGTTCGCGGGCTCCCGCGTCCTCGTGCTGGGCGTGGCCTACAAGCCGGGGGTCGCCGACATCCGCGAGTCCCCGGCGCTGGAGATCATGGCTGGGCTGAGCGCCCTCGGCGCCAGCGTCGCCTACGCCGACCCGCTCGTGCCCGCCGTCCGGGTGGGTGAATCCACGCTGGCCTCCGGGACGGACGTGGCCTCCGAGGAATGGGATCTGGTCATCGTCCACACCCCGCACCCCGGGGAGGACCTGACGTGGCTGAGCGGCCAGGACGTCGTTCTGGACACGACCTACCGGCTCAGCCCGGAGCTGCGCTGCGCTCACCTGTAGCGCGGCACCCCTGCCGCCGCTGTTCGCGGGCAAGGTCGCTGCGGTGGGGCTGCGGGACCATGCTGGATCGACCGAACGCCATCTTCCGAGGAGGAAGAGATGAGCACGCCCGCGGTCGATCCGACCTTCTACCGCAGTCCCGCCGAAGCGATCGCCGCGCCACCGGAAGAGCTGGCCTACGTGGTCACCTTCGATCGCCAGGCCCAGCAGCCCGATGCGCTCGCGGTCATCGACACCGCTCGGAACTCGCCCCAGCGCGGCCGGGTCGTGGGGTGGGTGGAGCTGCCGGCCAAGGGCGACGAGCTGCACCACTTCGGGTGGAACGCCTGCAGCAGCGCGTTCGCCCACGCCGGGCACCACACCGACGGTCTGCAGCGGCGGTACCTGCTGCTGCCCGGTCTCCGCTCGTCGAACGTGCACGTGTTCGACACGCAACCGGACCCCGAGCAGCCGCAGCTGGTGCGCACGATCAGCGCCGAGGAACTGGCCGACAAGGCCGGGTACTCGCGCCCGCACACGCTGCACTGCGGCCCGGACGGGATCTACCTGTCCTGCCTCGGCACGGCCAGCGGTGACGGCGGACCGGGCGGCATCGCGGTGCTCGACCACGACACCTTCGAGGTCGTCCGCGCGTGGGAGACCGACCGGGGACCGCAGCAGCTGGCCTACGACGCCTGGTGGCACCTCAACCAGAACACGCTGATCAGCAGCGAGTGGGGCACGCCGTCGATGGTCGAGGACGGCCTGGTCCCCGAACTGCTGCTGGGCAAGGAGTACGGCCACGCACTGCACTTCTGGGACCTGGCCGAGGGCAGGCACGTGCAGCGGGTGGACCTCGGGGCGGAGAACCAGATGGTGCTCGAGCTGCGCCCCTCACACGACCCGGACGCCACCTGGGGCTTCGCCGGCGTCGTCACCAACACCGACGACCTGTCGGCCTCGGTCTGGCGCTGGTCCCGCGAGGGCGATCGCTGGAAGGCGGACAAGGTCATCACGATTCCCGCCGAACCCGCCGACGCCGATCAGCTGCCGCCCGCCCTGAAGCCCTTCGGTGCGGTGCCGCCGCTGGTCACCGACATCAACCTCTCCGTCGACGACCGGTTCCTCTACGTCTCCTGTTGGGGGACCGGTGAGCTCAAGCAGTACGACGTCAGCGACCCGGCGCAGCCGCGAGAGACGGCGTCGGTCCGCCTCGGGGGAATCGTCCGCCGGGGCGCGCACCCGGCCGAACCCGACCGCCCGCTGGCCGGAGGACCGCAGATGGTCGAGGTCAGCCGCGACGGCGAGCGGATCTACCTGACCAACTCGCTCTACGGGTCGTGGGACGACCAGTTCTACCCGGACGGAGTCGGCGCGTGGATGGCCGAGGTCATCACCGATCCGCAGCGCGGCGGCCTGCGGGTCGACGAGGGGTTCTTCCCGCGCGGCGACGACTTCCGAGGGCGCCGCGCTCACCAGGTCCGCCTGCAAGGCGGTGACGCCTCATCGGATTCCTACTGCCACGCGAGGTGAGCAGGACGCGAAGAGGGGCCGTGAGCATCGCCCACGGCCCCTCTTCTCACGAGTGAGCGCTTCAGCGACCGCGCGTCGACGGGCGGGCCGACGGCGTCGCGGAGACGTCGCGGATCTCGTGGCTGCCGTCGCCGCGGCCGATCACGATCTCGGCGGCGATGCCGGTGAACAGGCCGTTCTCCACCACACCGGGGATCCAGTTGAGCTGCGAGTCCAGCGCGATCGGGTCCTTGATCGCCTCGAGGTGCGCGTCGAGGATGAAGTTGCCGCTGTCGGTGACCAGCGGGCCGCCGTCCTTCTCGCGACGGGTCAGCTTCACCCCGGGCTGGCCGACCTTCTCCAGCAGCGCGCTGATGGCGCGCTCGGTGGCCTGCCACTCGTACTGCACGACCTCGATGGGCAGCGGGAACTTGCCGAGCTGGTCGACGACCTTGCCCTCGTCGACGACGCAGACCATCTTCTCGGAGGTGTCGGCGATGATGCGCTCCCAGAGGAGGCAGGCGCCGCCGCCCTTGATCATGTGGCCTGCGGGGTCGATCTCGTCGGCGCCGTCGACCGTGAGGTCGAGCCTGCCGACCTCGGCGAGCGTCGTCAGCGGCACGCCGACCTCGAGCGCCAGGTCACGGGTGCCGGTCGAGGTGGGCACGCCCACCACGTTGAGGCCGTTCGACACCGCTTCGCCCAACGCGCGGACGAACCAGTGCGAGGTGGTGCCCGAGCCCAGGCCGAGCTTCATGCCGTCGCGGATGTAGGCGTCGATGACGGCCGTACCCGCGGCCCACTTCGCCCGGTCCTGCTCGTTACTCGGTTGCATCGGTGGTGAGTCTCCTGTGGACGCTCCTGCGGATCACCGCCCGGCGGGCCGGGCCGGTGGGTTCGGCAGTCACGGTACATGTGCTGGTCGCAGGCCTTCGCGCGGTCGTGCCTCACGTCCGCTCCGGCTCGCGAGCGGGTCCGCGACGGACCCCGTCGCGGCTTTCGGAATCGATCTGGAAACGCACCCCACCGGGTGACGGCGGCGGGCCGACATCCTGATGTTGCCTGCGCAACGAATGTGCGGGTCACGGTCTTCTCGGCGCCGATGTGAAGCGAACTCGCCGTCTTGCCGGAAACGCCTCGTTCGGTACGGTCGCGCGGATCTTCGCGAGGACGCCCGGCCAACGCCGGGCGTGCGAACCCGGTCGTCGTGAAACCAGCTACGCTCCAGCGCTTTTCGCGGGAAGTGGGTGGATGTGTTCCGCGCCACTGATCACATCCGGTGGCGTGCCTGAGGTGGCCTTCGCGCGTTCCGATCGAGTTGCTGATTCCCTTTCGGGCCCAACAATGGTCCCGGTGGGGGTAATCCGGTCGCGGCGCGTCCGGGGGAAATATTGAGTGGAAGGACGCTTGAGCCATGCCCTTCTATTCGACGATGGCCGAGACGGACATCGAGTGTTCGGCGGCGGACGTCTACAGCTACATCACCAATCCGGCCAATTGGGAGGAAAACCGGCTGGTGACCGATCCAGGGTGGACGCTCGTGCCACCGGGCAGGCGGCCCGAGGGCACGGTCTGGCAGGGAGTGAGGGGTGACGACTGGTCGGTGTTGGAAGCCGAGCCTGGGAGACGCTGGATCGTCCGGTCCCGGGCCGACGATCGCGCGTCCTCGGTGACCATCACCTACAGCTTCTCCGAGGTCGAAGGCATGACGCACGTGTTCCGGCACGTGGAGATCGAGGTGTGCGATCACGCCGTGATCAGCGAGCACGCCCGCGCGGCCTTCGTCTGCTCGACGTCCAGCCGGGAAGTGGTCGCCGAGGTCAAGGAGGCGCTGGAGGTCGACCGCGAGGTCGTGCTCCCGCAGGTGTCGGTGCCGATACCGGTCTCGCCTTCTCCGTCGCGCCTGGGCTGAACGGCGTCCTCATCGTGCGGTAGTTGACAACGCGGGTTGCATCACGAAACCCTACTGGTCAACGCCGTACGTTGAGGAGGCCGACGGGCATGGAGTGGACTGGCGCGCGCTACGCGGACGCACCTTCGGTCGAGGTCGAGACCTGGATCGACTCGTCGCCGCGACGGGTGTGGGAGCTGATCACCGACATGCGGCTGATCGCGCGGATGAGCGACGAGCTGCAGGAGATCCACTGGCTCGACGGTGCCGAGGGGCCGTCCTTGGGCGCCAGGTTCACCGGGCGCAACCGCAACGACGCGCTGGGGGAGTGGACCACGACCTCGCACGTCGTCGTGTTCGAACCCGAGCGGGCCTTCGGCTGGGCGGTCAAGGACCCCGACAACCCGATGGCCTCCTGGAGGTTCGCGCTCCGGCCCGAGAACGGCGGCACGCACCTGAGCCAGTGGGCGCAGATGGGCCCGGCCCCCTCGGGGCTGTCGCTGGCGATCGAGCAGATGCCGGACAAGGAGCAGAAGATCGTCTTCGTCCGGCTGCGCGAGTTCGAGCGGAGCCTGACCACGAACCTCGCCGGCATCAAGCAGCTCGCCGAAACGGCCGCCTGATGCGCACCGCCACCACGATCGAGGCCTCCGGCGGTGACTGGCGCGAGACGGTCGAGTTCGTCCGCGAAGCCGAGAAGCTCGGCCTGGACATGTGCTGGGTGGCCGAGGCCTGGGGCTCCGACGCGCCCTCCACGCTTGGCTACCTGGCCGCTCGCACCGACAGGCTCCAGCTCGGCTCCGGCGTCGTGCAGCTGGGCACGCGCACTCCGGTCGCCATCGCGCAGGCCGCGATGAACCTCGCGCACCTGTCCGAGGGGCGGTTCCACCTCGGCTTGGGCGCGTCGGGGCCGCAGGTCGTCGAAGGGCTGCACGGCGTCGACTTCGCCCGCCCGCTCGGGCGGATGCGCGAAACCGTGCAGATCGTGCGGCAGGTGTTCGCGGGGGAGAAGATCACCCACAGCGGCGAGCACTTCACCATCCCGCGCACCGGCGAGTCCAAGCCGATGCGCGTCTCGATCCCGCCGGTGGACGTGCCCGTGCACCTGGCCACCCTGTCGCCGAAGATGCTGGAGCTCACCGGCGAGATCGCCGACGGTTGGCTGGGCACCAGCTTCGTCCCGGAAGGAGCCGCGGCCTACTTCGACCACCTCGACGCCGGGCTGGCCAAGGCCGGACGCAGTCGCGACCAGCTCGACATCAGCCAGGGCGCCGAGGTCGCCTTCGTCGCCGATGCCGACGAGCTGAGCGCAGTGGTGGCGCCGCGCAAGAAGGAACTGGCCTTCTCGCTCGGCGGCATGGGCTCTGCCAAGACCAACTTCTACAACCGCGCCTACGCACGGCAGGGCTGGCACGAGGTCGCCGAGGCCGTGCGCGAGCGCTGGCAGGCGGGCGACCGCGAGGGTGCCGCAGCGCTGGTCACCGACGAGATGGTGCTGGGCACGACCCTGATCGGCACCGAGCAGCGGGTGCGGGAACGGCTGCGGGTCTGGCGCGACGCCGGGGTGAAGGCCGTCCGGCTCTACCCGGCCGGCGACACCCTCGACCAGCGGCTGACCACCCTGGGGCGGGCGCTCGACCTGGTCCGGGAGCTGTGAGGAGCTCAGCCGAACCGCGCCCGCACGTCGGGCCGCTCCGCCAACCGGGCGGGGTAGCCGGGACCGAGGTGCGCCGTGGTGTCCTCGGCCCGCAACGGCTCGGCGCAGGCCGCGCAGACCACCTCGGCGTGCGTGTCGTGGCCGCACGTCCGGTGGTGCAGCACCACCGGTGCGCCGGTGTCGTCGGACAGCCAGCGGTCGCCCCAGCGCGACATGACGGCCAGCACGCCGTAGAAGTCACGGCCCTTCTCGGTGAGCACGTAGTCGTACCGCAGGGGCTCGTCCTGGTAGGCGTTCTTCTCGAACAGCCCTTCGTCGACCAGCCTGCGCAGCCGTTCGGCGAGCGTGTTGCGCGCGATGCCCAGCGACTGCTGGAAGTCGTCGAAGCGACGGATGCCGTAGAACGCCTCCCTGAGCACGAGCGGAGTCCACTGGTCGCCCAGCAGGTCCAGGGCGCGCGCGATCGAACAGGGCCAGTGAGCCAGGGACGTCCGCCGCATGAGTCGCAGGATACGGGTTGCGTCACGCAACCCGCCTCATTCCCGCCTGGTGCGACGGTCGGCGAGCTCGATCGCCTCGGCCAGGTCGCCGACCGGCACCGGGCGGCTCATGTAGTACCCCTGCGCCTGGTCGCAGCCCGACTGGCGCAGCACCTCCAGCTGCTCGGCGGTCTCCACGCCTTCGGCGATCACCGCGAGATCCACCGCGTGCGCCATCGCCATGATGCTGTTGACCAGCGCCGCCGCCTCGTGGGAGTGGGCGATGCCGACGATGAACGATCGGTCGATCTTCAGCGAGTCCAGCGGGAGCCGCAGCAGCTGCGCCAGCGACGAGTAGCCCGTGCCGAAGTCGTCGATGGCCAGTCGCACGCCGTACCGGCGCAGCTCCTGCAGCATCCGCGTCGCCGTGGCCGGATCGTGCATGAGCGCGCTCTCGGTGATCTCCAGGGACAGCGACTTCGCCGACAACCCGGTCTTGCGCAGGGCCTTGTCCACGGCCTCGGGAAGATCGGGATCCTCGAGCTGACGCACCGACAGGTTCGCCTTCACCCGCAGGTCGAGGTCGTAACGAGTCCGGAACCGGGCGATCTCCTCGACCGCCGTGGCCAGCGCCCACGCCCCGATGTGGTGGATCAGGTCGCTCTCCTCGGCCATCGGGATGAACTCCTCCGGGGAGACCGTCCCGTGCACCGGGTGCGTCCAGCGCAGCAGCGCTTCGACCCCGCTCACCCGGTTGGCGTGCAGGTTGACGATGGGCTGGTAGGCCAGCCACAGCTCGCCGTTCTCGACGGCCGAGCGCAGGTCCTGCTCCAGCTCCAGGAAGCGCTGCAGTCGTTCGCGCAGCTGCACGTCGAAGAACGCCACGCGCCCGCGGCCGCGCGTCTTGGCCTCGTACATGGCCACGTCCGCATCGCGCAGCACGTCCTCCGCGGTGCGGGGGTCGTCGGGCGGGACGAGCACGATGCCGATGCTGGCGTCGACGTGCAGGTGCCTGCCCTCGACCAGGATCGGGTCGGTCAGCCGCCGCCGGATCCGGTCGGCGAGCGCGTGCAGCCGCGACGGGTCCTCCTCGTCGTGCACCAGCACCACGAACTCGTCGCCGCCGTGCCTGCCGACGTGCTCGTCGGAGTCCATGACCGACCGCAAGCGCTCACCGGCGACCCGCAGGACCTCGTCGCCGACGACGTGTCCGAGCGAGTCGTTGATGATCTTGAACTTGTCCAGGTCGATGAACATCACGCCGGTCGGCGTGGTGCGATCGTCCTCGCGCATCGCGTTCTGCAGCCGGCGCAGCACCATCGTCCGGTTCGCCAGCCCGGTCAGCGGGTCGTGCGTGGCCTCCCGTTCCAGCTGCTTGCGGAACGCGCGCGGCTCGGTGATGTCGGTGAACGACACCATCGTCCGGTGCGGCGGGGAGTCCTCCGGGGTCAGCGAGCGCGCCGAGATCGCCAGCCACGCGCTCGTGCCGTCCGGGCGGACGAAGCGCGCCACCCGCCGGTTCTCCGGCTCACCGGTGAAGCGCGTCTGCAGGGACGGCGCCTGCGGCAGCCGGTTGTCCTCCTCGTCGAAGGCCACCCACGATTGCGGGTCCGTGCCCACCAGGTCGTCCTCCGCGGTGCCCAGGATGGCCGTGGCCGCCGGGTTGGCCATCACGATCCGGCCGTTCGCATCGATGATCAGCACGCCCTCGTCGAGCAGGCTGACCACGGTCGCGTAGCGCTTCTCGGCCGTGCGCCGCGCCGTCTCGTCGGCGCACACCAGCACGTACCCGTTGCTCATCTCCGCCGCCGAGATCCGCACCATCACCGGCGAACCGTCCGCGTGGCGGTGCTTGGCCTCGGTGGTGCCGCCGACGGCCAGCAGCGCCGAGGGGTTGATGTCCGCGCCCACGAGATCCCCGGCCGGGCGCCCGCGCGCCTGGTCGGCCGAGAAGCCGTAGATCATCTCGGCGGCGGGGTTCCAGCTGGTCACCACGCCGTGCCAGGTGGTGGCGATGATCGCGTTGTTGACGTGCTCGACCAGCGCAGCCTGGTAGCGCAACGCCGCCTCTGCCGCCCGCTGCGCGGTCACGTCGCGCAGGATGACCTGGAAGGCCGGTCGTCCGTGCCAGCTCGTGCGGACCGCCACCGACTCGACCAGCATCCGAGACCCGTCGACCCGGATCATCTCGGCCTCGGCCGGTTCGGTGGTCGTCCCGGGCTCGTTGGCAACCGACAGACGCGAGAACAGCTCCGCCCGCGCGTGCTTGGCGACGAACTCGGTGATGGGGTGCCCGAGGATCTCGTCGGGCGAGGTCGCGCGCATCATGCGCACGCCGGCCGGGTTCACGTAGACGGTCGTGCCGTCCTGGTGCACGCACACCGCGTCCGGGTTCAGCTCGATCAGCCGCCGGTAGCGATCCGCGACGTCGGTGTCGAGGCGTTCCTCGTTCAGCGGGGACGCCACGTCCACCGCGAGGCCGACGAGGCAGCGCTCGCCGCGGTCGAGCGCCGTGCGGCAGCGCAGGAAGACCGCGCGCCGCTCGCCTGAGGGCGTCGAGAACGGTTCTTCGAGCGATTGCGAGCCGGGCGCCTGCAGCGTCTCCGCGGAGTGCACGAGAGGCGCGATGAGTTCCCGCAGCCGGCCGCGGAGCTCGTCCTCGCCGCCTTCGCCGACCTCCAGCAGCTCGTCCATGCCCGTCGACCAGCGCAGCTCGCCGTCGGACAGCCGGTAGCTCCAAGCCGCAGCGCGGTTGACCTCGCAAGCCAGGTCTCGGAGTTCCTCGTCCAGTCCGTACGCACGGTGCAGCCGGTCGCTGTCAGTCATTGCCCTCCGCTTCCGAGGCGGACGCCGACGACCACTCTCCTCCGGTCCCGTGCCCGTGCTTCACCCGCCCCCCGCCCGCCCGGCACCAGGCGGGCGGGGGCGACGGATCAGCGGTGCTGAACCGCGGCGCGGGGAGCCGGGGCGAAACGCTCGATGTCAACGTGGGAACCGACGTCGGTCAGCCGGACGGCCACCTGCTCGTTGTCGATGGTGAACGCTTCGTAGGAGAACTTCCAACCGGTGGCGTCGATGTGCTCGCCCCAAGCGCGGTACTCGCCGAACTGCCAGCCCGGGTAGTTGAAGAACTCGTCGAACACCACGACGCTACCCGGCCGCAGGCGAGGGCCGACGAGCTCCAGGACGGTCTTGGTGGAGGAGTAGATGTCGCAGTCGACGTGCAGGAACGCCACCGGGCCCCGGTGCGCCTCCAGGAACTTCGGCAGCGTGTCGTCGAACCACCCGACGACCAGCTCCGCGCCGCTCACCTTCGGAGGCCCGTCGGGCAGCATCTCGCCGCCGAACGTGCCCTCCGGGAAGCCCGCGCGCCAGTGCTCGGGCAGGCCCTCGAACGAGTCGAAGCCGTAGACGTCGACGCCCTTGCGGGAGCGCGCGATCTCGGTGAGGGTCTTGCCGGAGTAGACGCCGAACTCCAGCGCCATGCCGTCGGCGGGAGCCAGCGACAGCGCGTGCTTGAGCGTGGCGATCGGGTCCGGCAGCATGTGCGCCGAGGCCATCTCCTGGTGCACCAGGCGGGCCGTGGACACGGCGGCGTCGCGTTCCCCGGCGGCGAACAGGTCGCGCCGGGACCGCATCTCGAAGTCGCGGGTGGCGTTGATGGCGCGGTCGACCTCCGGGCGGACGACGCCGGCGACGGCGTCGGACACCGCTCGCTGCAGCTTCTCGCGTGCGGCGACCCGCACGGGCTTGAGGGCGCGGGACAGCAGGTTCACGATCTACTCCTCCGAAGAGTCGGTTTCGTCGAGCTGGAACAGGCGCGTCCAGTTCTTCCTGTCGGTGAGCGCGCCGTGGCCGTCGCGCCACGCGCCGCGCGCCCGTTCTCCTTCCCGGCGCAGCCGCAATGCCGCGCGCAGCGCCTTCCTCCCGACTCGGCGCAGTTCGTCGCGATCGACCCGGCGGATCGAGACCGATTCCTGGGAGGCGTCGGTGACGACCGCGGTCTCGAACAGGCCGACGTGCCACCAGTGAGCGTCACCGGAGGAGATGGAGGCGGAACCGCCGACCTTGCCGAGCAGGTGCCACACCAGGCGCTTGGCCAGGACCAGCTGACGTCGGGCCGGGTCCGGTCCGGCCTTGGCGAGGGGCCGTGACGAGCCGCCCAGACCGGGCACCTGGGAGGGCGCGTACCGGGCGGTCTCGGCGTGCGGAGCGCGGATCGCCGCGATCCGCCGGAGGGTCGCCGCGTCGCCGTCGCGCAGCACGCCCGGACCGCGCAGGAAGTCCTGCACCGCCGCGATGAGCACCTCGGCCTGCGCGTACCGCATCGACGCCAGGCACTCGGCGGTCCAGCGGAGGAAGACCTTCGCGCTCGCGGCCGGGTTGAAGTCACCGTGCAGCGCGTCGATGATCAGCGCGTTGCGGAGCGTGAAGTAGCGGACCCAGCTCTCCTCGTCCTTCCAGTCGAAGTCCGCGTGCCACACCGCCGCGCCGGGCAGCGTGATCGTCGCGTGCCCCCGGCCCCGGATGCGGTAGCCGAACTCCACGTCGTCCCACTGGAAGAACATCGGGATGGGGTAGCCGGCGTCGCGCACGATCTCCGACGGCAGCAGGCAGCACCACCAGGCGTTGTAGTCGGCGTCGACCCGGAGGTCCTGCAGGTCCTCGGTGAGGTCGGCGCGGTCCAGGCCGCCCTCGACGGCCAGACCCGGCTCGATGGTGGTGAAACGGGCGTGCTCGGCGGACACGTGGATCCGGTACGGGTGCAGCAGCTGCAGCATCTGGGACCCGACCACGACCGGCTCGACGGCGGAGTCGGCGAAGGTCGTCATCCGCACCAGCGTGTCCGGCTCCAGCAGGATGTCGTCGTCCATGAACAGCGCGTTGACCACGGCGTCCTCGTCGGCCAGGGTCTCGTGCAGGCCGCGCGTGAACCCGCCCGCGCCACCGAGGTTGCGCTGCCGTCGGTACTGCAGCAGACCGCCGAGCATGCCGCGGACGGCTTCGAAGGACTCCCGCGACTCGAGGGTGTCGTCACCTTGGTCGACCACGTAGACGGCGGCCAGGGCGCGCAGCGCGGCCGGGTCGGCGGCCAGCGCGCGCAGCGTGTTGAGGCAGTCGTCCGGGCGGTTGTGCGTGCACAGCACAGCGGAGGTGGGGCGGCTGCGCGGCGGGTGCGGTACCAGCCACTCGACGTCGGCGACCTGCAGCGAGTCCGCTTCGGTGATCAGGTCCAGCCAGATCGCCCCGCCGTCGACGAACTTCCCGACGTCGGCGGTCCACTGCACCTGGGACTCGGTGTTCCCGGCGACCCGCTCGGTGTGCAGGGTTCGGGTGGCGCCCTTGGCGTCGGACGCCATGACCCGCACGATCCCGGCGCCGCTGACCGTCGCGCGGATGATCACCCGCCTGACGGCGGTCCAGCGCTGCCAGTAGCTGGCGGGGAAGCGCCCGAAGTAGGTCGAGACAGCGTGCTGTGCGGGTGGACGGTGACGGCGGTGCGATGCCGGGTGGCGGCGCCGTCCTCGATCTTGGCGTAGAGGTCGACGGGCAAGCTGGCGAACGGAGGGGTGAAGAACGTTCGCATGGCTATGGCCGTACCGGGGTCCTCCTCGTGGAGCGCCTCCTGCCGGTCGGCCGGGAGCGCCGCGTTCTCGTCCACTTCTCGAAAACCGCCAACAAGTGTCATGAGCGCCGCATTCTTTAGCTGTGACCTAAATGGATTGACGTGAGTCAGTCTGCGCGATCTCGCGCGATTGCTCAGAACGCACGACGGCGCGGACGACGGATATCACCTGTTCTGGTGATGGACGGGAGGCGCTGCGTGGGGTTCGGACCGCGGCGGTCGCGGTGATCACGCCGCTTGACAAAGCAGGCCGGTGTCACCAAAATTTTGGTCACGCCGGGTTCGACCGACTCGATGCGCTCCGTCGGGAGCGCGACCGCTGGCTGAGAGGCGCTGCAACGGACATCAGGTCCGCCACGCTCGGCCGGCGGGGTAAAGGGACAGCACGGTAAGGGCGCCTCCTGACGGAGGTGCCTTTTTTGATGTCGCGAGGGGGATCGCGGCCCGTTGTCCGACGAGCGAAAGCCGCGTTGAGCCGGATTTCCGCCGACTCCGCGTGATCGCATCCGGGCATTCGCCGCAACCGTCCACCTAGGACGGGTATGTCAACTGGTCTTGCACGAAAGGGATGTCATGAGCGTCAAGTTGCAGAAGGTCAATGGCCTGGAGTTCGCGGTGAAG
>NZ_BAAGZP010000035.1:0-99307 GCF_054778355.1 Saccharopolyspora tripterygii
GTCCCTTCTCATGCCCGCACCCACCCACCACCCAAGATCAAGTTCAGGAACAGGCTCTCAGACCGACGGCGTCGCCGGGTGGCGGGTGAGTCGGCGCAGCGCGTCCGCGACGTTCTCCCGGTGTTCCTGGAGGGCTTCGGCAGGAACGCCATCGGGCGTTGCCCTGGCCACCAGGTGGTCGGTGGCCTCGCGCAGGACCGCGCTCGTCGCCGCAGCTTGCATGCGAACTTCGAGGGTGTCGGCGGGCATGCCCATGCGCTCGGCGAGCACCTCCGCGAACGCGGGCTCGGCGCGTTCGCGCAGCACCAGGTAGAGCGCGCGCAGCGCGGGCTCGTCGTGGGTCATGCGGATGACCGCGAGGACGGCTTCGATGTCGTCGCCCGCGTCGAGCACCGGCGTGTAGGCGGCGCGCAGGTGCTCGGCGAGTTCGAGCTCCGGCGGCCAGGTGCGCAGCACCGACTGGAAGGCGTCGATGGACTTCGACAGCAGCGGCTCCACGCAGCTCTCCTTGCTGCGGAACCAGCGCCACAGGGTGCGCTCGGAGATCCCGGACGCGCGGGCGATCTGCTCGCCGGAGGTCCCGGCGACACCGTGCGCGCGGAAGAGCCGCACGGCCTGACGGGAGATGTCGAGGCGCTGCTGCTGGCGCTGCTCGTCGCTGGCCGGTGGTCGGCCGCGGCGGGGCCGTTCAACCATTGAGACCTCCCTCAGCTGTGCCGGGATCCGTGTTGACACATCGTAATCCGGCCAACATTCTTGTCAGTGACTGCCAATTAAGTCTCCCGAGGAGAGCTATGAGTTCTGTCGCCGAGCGACCGCAGCTGCCCTTCGAAAGGCCGAACGTGCTCGACCTCGCCCCGCTGTACGAGGTGCTGCGCCGGGAGGCACCGGTCGCGCCGGTCACCACCCCGGCAGGTGACCCCGCATGGTTGGTCACGCGGTTCGAGGAAGTCCGGACACTGCTGGGCGACAAGCGGTTCGGCCGTTCCCACCCCGAGCCGGAGCAGGCCTCGCGCGTGTCGACGGCCGCGGTGCAGAACGGCCCGACGGGCAACTACGAGACCGAGGAAGCCGACCACGCGCGGATGCGTCGCCTGCTGACGCCCGCGTTCTCGGCCAAGCGGATGCGGATGCTCACCGACCACGTGCAGACGCTGGTGGACGGCTACATCGACCAGCTGATCACCGCGCACGACGCGGGCGGCACCGCCGACCTGCACTCCAGCCTGGCCTTCCCGCTCCCGGTCGCGGTCATCTGCCAGCTGCTCGGCGTGCCGGAGAGCGACCACGAGCACTTCCACTCGCTCTCCGAGCGGATGGCGACGCTGTCCGCCGACGACGACCCGCTGCAGGCGCGCGAGGAGTTCAACCGCTACATGGTCGGGCTGACCGACATCAAGCGCGATGACCTGGGCGAGGACGTGCTCTCGGATCTCGTGCGCGCTCAGGACGAGGACGCGGATTACGACTACGACGAGATGATCCGGCTGTGCGTCGGGCTGCTGTTCGCCGGTCACGAGACGACCGTCAACCGGATCGGCCTCGGCGTGCTGTTCCTGCTCGCCCAGCCCGAGCGCTGGAAGGCGCTGACCGAGGACCCCGACGGCCGGGTCAACCGCACGGTCGAGGAGATCATGCGGCTGGGCGCGCCGGGTGATCTCGGGCTGCTGCGCTACGCGCACACCGACGTCGAGATCGCGGACGTGACGATCCGGCGCGGCGAAGCCGTCATCCTGTCGGTCAACTCGGCCAACCGCGACGAAACCGCCTACACCGACGCGGAATCCTTCGATCCTGACCGCGAGGAGCGCACGCACCTGGGCTTCGGGCACGGCGCGCACTTCTGCATCGGCGCCAGCCTCGCGCGCACCGAGCTGCGGATCGTGTTCAACACGCTCGCCAAGCGCCTCCCCGGGCTCCGCCTGAGCAAGGACATGGACGAGCTGGAGGTCCGCCCGACCATCACCGGCGGCGTCACCTCCCTGCCCGTGACCTGGTGAACGCACTTCAGCGGTGGCGGTTCCGGCGGGAACCGCCACCGCTGAGCCGTCACCGGCAGGTGGTGTCCTGCTCGGGCAGCCGCCCGTCGACCAGGAAGTCGGTCGTGGTGTTGAGGGCGCAGGCGTTGTCGCCCAGCAGGTAGACGCCGTGGCCGCTGCCTTCGACGCTGACCAGGCGGGACCGGTCGCCGAACTTCTCATCGAGGATTTCGGCGTTGCGGTGCGGGGTCACCGGGTCGCGGCGGTTCTGCAGCACCAGGACGTTCGCCGGCCCCTGGTCGTCGATGGCGACCGGCGGCTCCGCCGGGTCTCCCCAGAACGCGCACGGGAAGATGTTCGCGCTCGCGGCGCCGTACATCGGGTAGCGCTCGCGGTCTTCGGCGACGTCGCGCCGGTAGGTGCCCAGGTCCGAGGGCCAGTCCACGTCGTTGCAGGTCACGCCGAGGAACACGGAGAACTGGTTGTCGGTCGGGGGCACGTCGGGGGCGGCAGCGGGCTGCGGTGCCTTCCCCTCCCCCTGCACCGATTGCCAGGTCTGCGCGGTCGATCCGTAGGACGCCTCCGCGTACAGGCCGACGAACGTGGCCAGCCGGAACACGCGCCCGTCGATGCCGTTCACCGGAGCCGCGTCGAGGCGTTCAGCGGTCCGGAAGTACGTCTCGCGCACCTCTTCCGGCGTGCGCCCCAGGCCGTAGGCGTCGTGCCGCGCGGCCACCCACTTCGCGAAGTCCGGGAAGGTCTCCTCGAAACCGAGCGCGTACCGCCGCAGCGCGTCGCGATCGAGGTGGGTGTCGGACAGGTTGCTGTCGACCACGATGCGGTCGGATCGCTCGGGGAACATCGACGCGTAGGCCGCGCCGAGCGCCGAACCGTAGGAGTAGCCGAGGTAGTTCGTCTTCTCCTCGCCCAGCGCCGCCCGGATGCTGTCAAGGTCGCGGGCCATGTTCGCGGTCGAGAGGTGTCGCATCCGCCCGTCCCCGTCGTGCGCGGCGCACTGCTCGGCGACCTGCTTCGCGGTCTCGGCCTGCTCGGCGACCGCCGCGTCATCGACCGCGTAGGGCGGGATGTTGCCGAGGTAGTCCTGATCAGGGGTGAACCCGCAGCTCACCGGCGATGAATGCCCGATGCCCCTGGTGTCCATGCCGATCACGTCGTAGCTGTCGAGGACGCTCGCGGGCATGCCGCGCGAGGCCAGGAAGCCCGGGAACGCGAGACCGGATCCGCCCGGGCCGCCGGGGTTGAGCATCAGCACTCCCCGGCGCTTGGCCGGGTTCTTGCCGGCCAGCCGCGAGATCATGAGCTCGATCTGCTCGCCGCCGGGATCGCCGTAGTTCAGCGGCACGGGAATCGTGGCGCACTCCAACACCACCGTCTCGGCCTTCACGTCCGCCGGGCACGGACCCCACGCCGGCCCCGGCCGCTGCGCCGTCGCGGTGGGCGCGACCACCACCGAGCTCGCCAGTCCGAGCAGCGCGGCCACGACCGCTGCACGCCTTCGCTTCATCGTTCCCCATCTCTTCACCACCAAGGACTGAAGAATTCGAGCCCATGCCGTGGGGGCATGGTCAAGCCGCTTGACCGTGCCCCAGGGGCACGGTGTGCACTGGTGCGTGATGAGTTGGAGCACGCGTGAGCTGGCGGATCTGGCCGGGACGACGCTGAAGACCGTTCGCCACTACCACCAGATCGGACTCCTGGAGGAGCCCGATCGGGCGGCGAACGGCTACAAGCGCTACCGCATCAAGCACCTGATCCGGCTGCTGCGGATCCGCAGGCTCACCGATCTGGGGGTGGCGCTGTCGGACATCCCGGCGATCGAGTCCTCCGAGGAGACCGCGGAGGAGACGCTGCGCGCGCTGGACTCCGAGCTGAAGTCGAGCATCGAGCGGCAGCAGCAGATGCGCGACGAGATCAAGCTGATCCTGGAGCACCGCAGCCGCCCGGACCTCCCGCAGGGATACGACGGGGACGTGTCGGGGATGTCGGAGATGGATCGCACCTGGATGATGCTCTACTCGCAGGTCTTCGACGACAACGCGCAGGCGCTGCTGCGCGAGTCGACCGAGGACGAGAAGTCCGAGGCGCAGCGGGAGTTCGAGGAGCTGCCCGCCGACGCCGACGAGGAGACGCGGCAGCGGCTCGCCGAGGCCTACGCACCCCTGGTGCGCAGCCAGTTCGAAGCCGTTCCCGCCCTGGAGGACCTCGCGAAGAGCGACGTCCCCGCCAACGCGGTCATGCTCCACGCGGTCGTGGAGCTCTACAACCCCGCTCAGCTGGACGTCCTGCAGCGCCTCAACGCCCTGCTGAAGATCTCGGAACCCGACAAGGGCTGACCGGTCCGAGAACCGCAGCACTCATCCGAATCCTGCGGTGTCCCGGGGTGTTCGTCGGAACTACTCGCCCTTGGGGCGGCTGTCGAGGATCGCCGCTTCTTCCGGAGTGGGCGCGGTGCCGTCGAGGTGGGCGGGGAGCCACCAGCGCTCGTCCTCGCCTGCGGGTTTCTCGGGGTACCCGGCCTGCAGGTCGTCCAGGATCGCCGACATGCGAGCACGGAGGTCCTCGGTGAGCACGTCCGGATCGTCCTGCTGCGTGGGCCAGAACGGCTCGCCGGCGTGGATGTGGATCGGCAGGTGCCGCTTGGTCAGCGTGCGCGGCTTGCCCTTCGTCCACAACCGGTGCGTGCCCCACAGCGCCATCGGCACGACGGGCACTCCGGCCTCCGCCGCCATCCGGACCGCACCGGACTTGATGGGCTTGACGGTGAAGGATCGGCTGATGGTCGCCTCGGGGAACACTCCGACGACCTCGCCCGCGCGCAGCCGCCGCACGGCCTCGTCGTAGGACTCGCGTCCCGACGTCCGGTCCACCGGGATGTGGTGCATCCCGCGCATCAGCGGCCCGGCGATCTTGTTGTCGAAGACCTCCTTCTTGGCCATGAAGCGCACCAGCCGCTTGGCGGGGTCGGCGCCGAGACCGCAGAAGATGAAGTCGAGGTAGCTGACGTGGTTGCAGGCGATCACCGCGCCTCCGGTGCGCGGGATGTGCTCTGTGCCTGTCACACGTAGCCGGTTGTCCAGCACGCGGAACATGGCCTTCGCCGCCAAGATGACGGGCGGATAGACGATTTCAGCCATTTGAGCAGGTTACGCAGCCGTAGGTTCGCGCGGTGCACCCGTGCGTCAACAGTCACATTTCCCGAGGTGGAGGCGTGCCTCCGTTGGCGGGAACGCGTTCCGACCAAGATCCACCATGCGGTGCGGCCGTCGCATTTCGCTTCCGCGGCCCGGTTCTGGCCTAGCGCTCGCCGTAGATGGTTTCGCAGGGGATGCCGTCGGAGTCGTCGTCCATGTCCGAGGGCGACCCGAGCGAGTACCAGTAGCCGGTGACGTCGGTGAACGACATGCCGCGGGCTTGCAAGGTCGCGCAGTCGTGCGTGCCGCCCGGGGTGGCGGCCGGAGCGTTCTTCTCGCCGTAGACCGTTTCGCACGGGATGCCGTCGGAGTCGTCGTCCATGTCCGAG
Source organism: Saccharopolyspora tripterygii (assembly GCF_054778355.1). Lineage (NCBI taxonomy): Bacteria > Bacillati > Actinomycetota > Actinomycetes > Pseudonocardiales > Pseudonocardiaceae > Saccharopolyspora > Saccharopolyspora tripterygii. The sequence continues at coordinate 5,521 of NZ_BAAGZP010000035.1, forward strand.
GGCGACCCGAGCCCGTACCAGTACTGGACGACCTCGTTGAAGTCCATCCCGGATCGCTGCAGGTCTTCGCAGTCGTGCGTGGAGCGCACCTGCGACGGCTGCGGACTCCGGGGAGGCTCCGCGGGGGACGCCTGCGGCGGTGCCTGCGGAGCGCTGGGCGGCACGATGTTGATGGTGCACCCGCCCGCGAAGGCCGCGAGCAGCACCGCACCGCCGAGAACCCGAGCCTGCCACCGTTCCACGAGAGCCAGGATGCGCAGCGCCTCCCCCGCCCACCACGGGACAAAGCCCCTGGCGCATCCGGCGATCGCCCCCGCACACCGGGTGAGCTGCATCGCAGAGGCATCACGTGAGCTTGCGATGACTCTTCCCTAGATATATCTTCCTACGAAGAAGACGTTCAGGAAGAAAGCTTCCGGACAGACACTTCGCGCGGACCGCGAGGTCGCCCCAGACCACTCAGAGGGGGGTGGGCACGGCGTCGGTGCCGGCATGGGGATGCCTGGCACCGACGCCGTGTGTCATGTCGGGGCCTTTCAGCGATTGCTCACCGGCCCGCGAGGTAGGCGCGGAACTCCTCCGGCGGGATCGGCCTCGAGAAGTAGAAGCCCTGGTAGGCGTCCACCGACACGGCGCGCAGCAGCTGGTGCTGCGTCGCCGTCTCCACGCCTTCAGCGATGCACATCCGACCCAGCGTGCGGCTGAGCTCGGTCATGACGCGGGCGATGCCGAGGTCATCGGGGTCGGTACCGACACCGGAGACGAACATCCGGTCCAGCTTGATGATCTGGGCGGGCAGGTCCTTGAGCAACGCCAGCGACGAGTAGCCGGTGCCGAAGTCGTCGACCGCGAACTGCACTCCGTCGGCGACCAGCTCGTTCATCTCCTGCAGCTGCTGGGGTTCGAGCCGCGCGAACACGGTTTCCACCATCTCCAGGACCAGATCGCCCGGCTCGGCCCCGGTTTCGCGGATCACCGCGCGCACGGAGTCGGCGAAACCCGGCACTTCTGGCCGCAGGCCGGTCAAGTTCACCGAGACCTTCACCCTCCCGCCGTCGGGACGCCGCCAGGACACCGCCTCTCGCAGCGCGGTGCGCAGCACGCAGGTGTCGAGCTCGGCGAGCACATCACCGCGCGACGCGATTTCGAGGACCACGTCAGGCGTGAGCGGGCCGACGTCGGGGTGGTTCCAGCGCAGCAGCGCCTCGGCGATCACGACATGCCCCTCGTTGTCGACGACCGGCTGGTAGTTCAGCTCGATCTCACCGCGGGCGAGGGTGTCGTGCAGATGCTGCTCGACCACCAGCTGGTCGGGGTCCGTCCCGGAGTGGACCTGGCCGCGCACGCGGGCGGCGAGCATCGCCGACTCGGCGGAGCGCAGCAGGTCCACGACATCGGTGTCCTTGTCCTCGACCGCCTTGACGCCGACCGCCGCCGAGACGTGGACCCGCCTGCGCCGCAGCGGAACGGTCATCCGGAACAGCCCGGAGACCTGCTGGGTGAGCGATTCGAGGTCCTGATCGTCCTCGACGCCCTCGCAGAGGATCACGAACTCGTCGCCGTAGAAGCGAGCGGCTTGGCAGCGCGACGGGAGCTCTTCGAGCAGCCGCCGCGCGACCGCGGACAGCAGTTCGTCACCCGCCTCGTGCCCGAGGGCGTCGTTGACCCGCTTGAAGTTGTGCAGGTCGCAGAACAGCACCGCGAGGCTCCCGGGCTCGGTCACCGGCAGCAGCTCGGTGAGCCGATCCCGGAAACCGCGCCGGTTGAGCAACCCGGTCAGCTCGTCGTGGGTCGCTTGGTGGCGCAGCGTCACGGCGCGGGCGAGCTGCTCGGTGATGTCGTGGACGGTGATCATCCAGCTGCGGTCGCCGTCGTCGCTCACCGACGCCGCGCTGTGCACCTGGCAGGGCACCGGCGAACCGTCGGAGCGCGCGAGCACCCGGTGCGGGACGAGCAGCTCACCGGTCGAGCGGGTGCTCCCGGCGACCAGCCCGCCTCCCGTGTCACCGGGGGCCAGCACGTCGACGTCGCGGCGCCCCACCAGCTCGCCGACCCGGTATCCGAGCAGGTCGCAGAGAGCCCCGTTGACGTCGAGGAACCGCCCGTCGTCGTCGAGCAGCGCGATGGCCGACGGCGCCAGCTCGAACAGGTCGGCCATCCTGCGCTTGGCCCGCTCGACGCGGGCGGCGGTCTCGCTCTCGTTGCGCACCACCTTGATGAACCCGTCGAGCTCACCGTCAGGAGTGCGCTGCGCGGCGATCACCACGTGCGCCCAGTACCGGCTGCTGTCCTTCCGGACTCGCCAGCCCCGGTCTATGAAGAACCCGTTGTCGGCCGCCTCCTGCAGCTCCCAGTCCGGGTAGCCCACGGCGACCTGCTCGGGCGGGTAGAACAGCGAGAAGTGGCGTCCGATGACCTCGGGGGAGTCGTAGCCGCCGAGCCGGGCGGCCCCCGGGTTCCAACTGGCGACATACCCCTCCGCATCCAAGGCGAAGATCGCGTAGTCCCTCATGTCCTCGGCGGTGAGGATCTTCTGCGCACCCGCCCGCACCGCCCAGGGTTCGCTCTCGTTGTGGTCCATGGCAGGCCCCGTCCCCTCGGCGTGCCCGCAACGTAAGACCAGGTAGGCGGTCCGAGCAAGCCAAGCAGCGAAAACGGCGGATCCGCCTCCGCACGCGGGCGCCTACGTGGTCGGCACGGAGGGCTGGATCGCGGGGGTGAGCCAGCGGCGCAGGAACGCGCGGAGATCGTCACCGCTGCGGCCGGGCAGCGGGTCGTTGACGAACGACAGCAGCACGCGCAGCAGGAATTCGAGCAGTTCGGTGAACTCCTGGCCGGAGAGCCCCAGCTCGTCCCAGTCGACCTCGGTGCGCGAGAAGGCGATCCGGCAGGCCTCGAAGGCGCGCACGGAGGTGGCGCCGCGCGAGAAGGCGTCCGGCCGACCCAGGTCGAGGAAGAGCCCGAGGTAGGGGTCCTTGGGGACCTGCTCGATGGAGTAGGCCATGGCTTCGACGATGACGTCCGCGGGCTCGCGGCGGCCGACGAGCTGCGCGACGAGCCGTTCCAGGAAGCTGTTGAGCGCGGCGTACCCGACCGCGATGAACAGCTCCTCGGTGCTCGGGAAGTAGCGGTAGACGGTCTGGCGGATGACCCCCAGCTCGCCCGCGACGTCCGAGAGGCTCGTCTTGCCCGGACCGTGCCGGTCGATGCACCGCATCGCCGCATCGATGATGCGGGCCTTGGCCTCCTCGCCGTCACGCGGCGGCGCACCGTTCCACGCCGGACGTTTCATGACTCGAGTATGGCCGAGCGGACCTGCGACGCTGCCCATTGCCTCCTGACAATCATACATCTACGGTATGTCTGTATGACGCGCTTCGGCAAGCCGAACGTGATCAACCCCGCGATCCGCGAGGAGGCAACGGTGCCTGACCCGACGATCCCGGCCGGACTCGACTTCTCCGATCCTGGGCTGTGGGCCCAGCGGACCCCGGTCGACGAGTTCAACTCACTGCGCAGGACAGCGCCCGTGTGGTGGAACGCGCAGACCGACGGCATGGACGCTCCCTACGACGACGGCGGGTTCTGGGTCGTCACCAGGCACGCCGACATCCGCGAGATCTCCCGCGACGCGAAGCTCTACTCCTCCGAGGCCAACGGCGCGATCATCCGCTTCCCCGGCTACACCACGCCGGAGGCGTTCGAGGCGATCCGCACGATGCTGGTCAACATGGACCCGCCCAAGCACACCAAAATCCGCTCGATCATCAACAAGGGGTTCACCCCGCGCGCGGTGGAGAGCCTGCGCGCCGCGCTGACCGAACGCGCCCAGGACATCGTGACCAAGGCGCGCGAGGAGGGCGGGGGCGACTTCGTCGAACAGGTCGCCTGCGAGCTGCCGCTTCAGGCCATCGCCGAGCTGCTCGGCGTGCCGCAGGACGACCGCAAGAACCTCTTCGACTGGTCCAACCAGATGCTCAACTTCGACGACCCGGAATTCGGCGACCCGGTCGCCGCGGCCGCCGAAGTGCTCGGCTACGCGATGACGATGGCCGAGGAGAAGCGCGCCTGCCCGATGGACGACATCGTGTCCAAGCTCGTCGCCGCCGACGTCGACGGTCAGTCGCTGAGCTCCGACGAGTTCGGGTTCTTCGTGATCCTGCTGGCGGTCGCGGGCAACGAGACCACCCGCAACGCCACGACGCACGGCATGAAGGCCTTCGTGGACAACCCCGACCAGTGGGAGATCTACCGGGAGCGGCGTCCCGCGACGGCTCCCGACGAGATCGTCCGCTGGGCCACCCCGGTCACCTCGTTCCAGCGCACCGCCACCGAGGACGTCGAGATCAGCGGCCAGCTCATCCGCGAGGGCGAGCGGATCGGCCTGTTCTACAGCTCGGCGAACTTCGACGAGGACGTCTTCACCGACCCGTTCCGCTTCGACGTATTGCGAGACCCCAACCCGCACTTGGGTTTCGGCGGGACCGGAGCGCACTACTGCGTCGGCGCGAACCTCGCCAGGCTGCAGCTGGACCTGATCTTCAACGCCATCGCCGACGTGCTGCCGAACCTGCGGCAGGTCGCCGAACCCGAACGGCTGCGATCCAGCTTCATCAACGGCATCAAGCACTGGCAAGTCAGCTACGAGTAGAAGGATTCGCGCATGGCAATCGTGAAGTCGCAGCCGGCCGCGGAAGACGGGCGGCGGCGTCTCTCCCTCAGCAATCCGGTGGACCGCCGTCACGTCGGTGACCTGGAGGTCAGCACCAAGGCCGAGGTCGACGCAGCGATCGAACGCGCCCGCAAGGCCCAGGACGAGTGGGCGGCGCGGCCCATCGCCGAGCGCGCCCGGATCCTGCGCAACGCGGTCGACGTGCTGGTGCGGCGGCGCGACGAGATCGTCGAGCAGGTTCGCGCCGAGACCGGCAAGCCCCGCCCCGAAGCGCTGACGATCGAGGTCGTCCCGGCCTGCGACTTCGTCAACTTCTGGTGCAAGCGCGCACCGAAGTCGCTGCGCGACGAGAAGCGCAGGCTGCACGGCTACCTGCTGCCGATGAAGAAGCTGCGCATCAAGTACCAGCCGCTGGGCGTCGTCGGCGTGATCACGCCGTGGAACGCGCCGTTCGTGCTGTCGCTGAACCCCGTCGTGCAAGCGCTGCTGGCGGGGAACTCGGTGGTGCTCAAGCCTTCCGAGGTCACCCCGCGCTCCGGCGAGCTCGCGGTGAAGGTGCTGCACGAAGCGGGCGTGCCGACCGACGTGCTGCAGTGCGTGCACGGCGACGGCGAGACCGGTGCGGCGCTGGTGGACGGGGCGGTCGACAAGATCTCCTTCACCGGCAGCGTCAAGACCGGCCGCGCGATCGCCTCGGCCTGCGCGAAGAAGCTCACGCCCTACACCCTGGAGCTCGGCGGCAAGGACGCGATGATCGTCTGCGACGACGCCGACCTGGAGCGCGCCGCTTCAGGAGCCGCTTACCTGTCGATGTTCAACTCCGGCCAGGTGTGCTTGAGCGTCGAGCGGATCTACGTCGTGGAGTCGGTGGCCGACGAGTTCGTCCGGCTGCTGAAGGAGAAGGTCTCGAAGCTGCGCTACGGCTCCGCGGACGGCGACGTGGGCCCGCTGTTCTTCGACGGCCAGATGGACGTGGTCAGCAGCCACCTGGAGGACGCGAAGGCCAAGGGCGCCGAGGTGCTGGTCGGCGGGTCGCGCGCGGACGGCGAAGGCCTGTTCTTCCAGCCCACGGTGGTCGTCAACGCCACCCACGAGATGGAGCTGATGACCGAGGAGACCTTCGGTCCGGTCGCCACGGTGATGCGGGTTCGCGACGAGGCCGAAGCGATCCAGCGCGCCAACGACTGCCAGTACGGCCTGGGCGGAAGCGTGTTCACCAAGGACGCGGCGAAGGCCGAGCGCATCGGCGGGCAGCTCAAGACCGGTTCGGTCGTGCACAACGACGCCGCGGTCATCTACGGCGTCCCGGAAGCGCCCTTCGGCGGCCGCAAGGACAGCGGTGTCGGGCAGGTCAACGGCCTGGACTCGCTGCGCGGTTTCACCCACGCGCAGCCGATCCTGCTCACTCGCGGGAAGTCGAACAACGAGAGCGTCTGGTACCCCTACACCGACAAGACGATCCGCAACGTCGACGGCCTGATCCAGTACGGCTTCGGCAACAAGTTCATCCGCAAGCTGCTGTCCTGAGGCTCGGCAGCGGGCGGTTTTGGTCCGAATCGTCCATGATCAATGTCCGTTTTGCCAGGTCAATTCGGACCAAAACCGCCCTCAGGCAACAAGCGCCCCATCGACACGACGTTGGTGAACATCCACGCGCGGAACCGGGGATCGAGCACCACGTCCCGGAACCTCGTGAGTTCCGCTTCCGTGACTCCCTCGGCGAGCAGCCGGGTTTCCATCTGGTCGATGTAGCACCGGAACAACCGGCCGCCTGCGTCACCACCGGTGAAGGTCTGCCCGAACCGGCGGCTGCGCACCTCGGAGAGCCCGGCCGCCACGAGCTGGGAGTCGACCTCCTCGGCCCACGTGTAGGAGATCCCACCGGCGGCCCCGATCCGGTGGCAGCACACGCCCACGACCTCGTTGAACAGCTCGCCATCGCCGGGCTCGGTCTCGGCGACGACCTCCAGCGGCGGCCCGACGAACTCGCTGAGCACCAGCCACCCGCCGGGTTTCAGGGCATCGATGAGCTGCCGCAGGACCTCCTCCCGCTCGGTCAGGTGCAGGAGCACCATCCGCGCGTGGATGAGGTCGAAGGGCCCGCCGGGCGCGCCGTCCCGGATGTCGTGGCGGCGCACCTCCAGGCCCGGCCGCGATCGGATGTGATCGGGGTGCAGCTCAACGGCGACGACGTCGCCGGTGCGCTCGGTGAGCCAGTTCGCGACGGTCCCCAGCCCCGATCCCACGTCCAGACACCGCCACCCGGGCTGGACGATCTCCCCGAGCACCCGGGTGGAGTCGTCGTCGAGCAGCTCGGACAGGCAGATCAGCTGCTCCAGCCCCAGGTCACCGCCCGAGGTCAGCTGGTACTCCGATTTCGCACTCGTCATGCGGCGATGCTGAGCTCGGATACTTTCGCGTCGCTTTCAGATCATCCGAGCCCGGCCCGGGGCCGCTCAACGGACGCGTCCGCGGTGGTGGGCAGCGGGCAGTTTTGGTCCGAACCGTCCATGATCAACGTCTCTTTTGCCCGGTCAATTCGGACCAAAACTGTCCCCAGCCCCGAACGCGCTCTCGCGACAAGGCCACATCACCCCCGCCGCACGGGGATCACCAGGCGGGACGGGTGCCCGGAACGCGTCGGCGCCGGAACTGCCGCGACGGGACGACGCGGGCTCGGTCGACCGCCAGGGCGAAGACCAGCGCGCCGGCCACCAGCCAGGCCACCAGCTGCAGCACTCCGCCGGCGGCGCCTCCGCTGCCGGTGACGATGGCCGAAAGCGCCTGCACCACACCCTGCGTGGGCAGCAGTCCGCTGATGTCGCGGAGGAAACCGGGCACCGTCGAGACGACCCCGGTGGCGGCGGCCAGCACGAGCACCGCGATCGAGATGATCCGCCCGACGCTGCCGAACACCGCGATCAGCGCCTGGTTGACCACCACGAACGCCAGCGCCGCCAGCAGCGTCACGCCCGTGAACGCGGCCCACCCGCCGATCCCGAGCCCGAGGAACGGCGCGAGGATCGTGCTGACCAGCACCGATCCGATCGCGGCGACGGCGGCTCCGGGCAGCACCGAGCCGAACACGAGGTTCCAGGTGGAGCGGCGCGAGGTCGCGGCGTCGGCCGGAACCGCCCTCGTCACCGCGTAGACGCCCATCGCCGCGGTCCAGAACGCGACGGCCACCAGCAACGCGATCAGCGACTTGCCGAAGCCCGGCAGGTTCGACTCCAGCGAAGCCGGGCTGGAGGCCACGCTCTTGAGGTGCTCGCGTTCCTCGTCGGAGTAGCTGGGGAGCTTGTCGCCCGCCGGCGCGATCTGGTCGGCGAACTGGCGGTTGCCGTCGGCGACCTGCCTGCTGCCGTCGGCCAACGCCTGCACACCGGTACCGAGCTGCTGCGAGGCGCCGTTGAACTGGTTGAGCCCGTCGGAGAGCTGCCGCGCTCCCCCGGCGAGCTGGTGCGCGCCGCCGTCGAGCTGCTGCCCGCCCTGGGCGAGCTGGCCGACGCCCGCGACGAGCTCACCGGACTTGTCGGCGAGCATCTGGTTGCCGTTGGCAACCTGCTCGGATCCGTAGGCCAGTCCCTGCATCCCGTCGCGCAGGTCGCGCGCGGGCTTCTGGATCTGCTCCTTGACCGAGTCCAGCGCGCCCTGCTGCTGGCTGAGCCGCTCGACCTCGTCGCGCAGCTTGGCGCACAGGTCGATGGTCGCGCCTTCCGGCGGGCACTGGTCGACGATCTTCTGCAGACCGTCGAGCGAGCTGGACTCGCTGGGGATCTTGTCGGTGACAGCGAGGATCTGGTCGGCCAGCGGCGTGAAGGTGTTGGCCATCTGCCGGTTTCCGGCCGCGACCTGCTTCGCGCCGTCGGCCAGCTGCTGGGTCTGCGCCGGCATCTGCTGGATCTGCTGGTGCAGCTGGGTCAGGCCGCCGGAGAGCTGCGAGACACCGCCCGCGAGCTGCTCGGTGCCGCCCGCCAGCTGGTTCCCGCCGTCGGCGAGCTGACCGGTGCCGCCGGTCAGCTGCCCGACGCCGGTGGAGAGCTGACCGACGCCGTCGGCGAGCTGACCGCTGCCGTCGGCGAGCTTGTTGGCGCCGTCGGCAGCCGTGCCGAGCTGGTCGTGCATCTCGGTGAAGCCGCCGTAGAAGCCGTCGAGCAGCTGCTCGAGGATCTGCTTGTTGAACACCGACACGCTGTCCCGGGCCGCGGCCGAGACAGCGGCGGCGTCGGCGGGCGCCGCCGCGGGCGAGGTCTTCACCTGGATGCCGGCGCGGGTGGCGTCCAGCGGTTCACCGGTCATGGCCGATGCGGCGTTCTGGGAGAACCGCGGCGGGATGATCACCGCGGCGGAGAAGCGGCCTTCGCTCAGGCCCTCCTCGGCGTCGTCGGTGTCGGTCATCTCCCACGAGTAGCCGGAATCGGTGCTGTTGACCAGCTTCGCGGCCATCTCGCGACCGAGCGGGGCCATCTGGCCGTTGATCGTCGCGGGTTCGTCGTTGTTGACCACGGCGACCTTGGCGGCGCCGTGCTCGGACATCGGCGCCCAGAACGCCCACGCCAGCACACCGACGATGAGCACCGGCACGAGCACCAGGCCGGTCCAGGTGCGCCACCCGACCGAGCCGCCTGCGCGCCTGCTCGCGTTCGTGAAGGGGTTCAGCATTTCCCTCATACCTCCAGGAGGCGGCCGGCGAACGCGGGAGCGTCCGGCCGCGCGGAAAGCCGCATCGTGCTCAGCCGGTGTTCCGGCAGCAGGCCGGAGACCAGGCTCGGGTTCTGGTGGGTGACCACGAAGGCCACCGGCTCACCGTCCGATGTGGACGCTTGGGCCAGCAGCGAGGCGATCTCGGTCCGCTGCCGGTTGTCGGCGACGGCGTCGAGTTCGTCGATGAGCACCAGCCGCACGCCGTCGGCCAGGGCCGCGGCGATCTCGGAAGCGGGCGCGACGCTCTCGCGGCAGCGCACGAGCGCGGCGCCCGAGCGGACAGCGCGGGCGCGTTGCGGCAGCAGGTGACCCAGCACCCGCACGTCGCCCTGCACCCCGGTGATCCGGCCGCCGAGGGCGTGCAGCAGAGCCGAGGACAGGTCGTCGTCATCGCCCTGGACCGCCAGCACCCCGCCCGGCCGCAGGCCGATCCGCACGCCTTCGAAGATCGGCTCCTCGCGGTCGTCGAGCACGCTGAATCCCCGTGCGCTGACGACCTCGTCGTTGCCCGGCCAGTTGGCGAGCTTGATCTCGTGCTCCAGCGCTTCGCCCTCGACGTCGAGCGCGGGGAGCTTGCGCGACAACCACTTCGGCAGCCACCAGGCCCGGTCGCCGAGCAGCGCCATCACCGCGGGCACGAGCGTCATGCGCACGATGAACGCGTCGACGAACACGCCGACGGCGAGTCCGAAGGCGATGGGCTTGATGTTGGAGTCGCCGTGCGGGACGAACGCGGCGAACACCGAGATCATGATGACCGCGGCGGCCACGACGACCGGGGAGACGTTGGAGAAGCCGGCTTCGATGGCGCGCTTGGCGTCGCGGTTGTGCGTGTAGTCCTCGCGCATCCGGGACACGAGGAAGACCTCGTAGTCCATGGCCAGGCCGAACAGGATCGCCATCAGCAGCAGCGGCAGGAAGCTGATCACGCCGCCGACGTGGGTGATGTTGAGCAGTCCGGCCAGGTTGCCCTGGTTGAACACGAACGCCGTGGCGCCGAAGGTCGCGCCGACCGACAGCAGATAGCCCAGGGCCGCCTTGACCGGCACCCACACCGAGCGGAACACCATCGCCAGGAGCACCAGCGTCAGGCCGACGACGATGACGCCGAAGGGCAGCAGCGCGTCGCTGAGCTTCTCCGACAGGTCGATGCCGATGGCGGTCATGCCGGTGACGGCGATGCCCGCGCCGTAGGTCTGCTCGAAGTGCGGGCTGAGGTCGCGCAGCCGGTGCACCAGGTCCTCGGTCTGCTGCGATTCACCGCCGGAGGTGGGCACGACCTGGATGATGCCGGTGTCGATGGTCTCGTTCGGGCTGGCCATCGGCACCGCGGCGACGCCGGGCAGCTTCCGGATCTCGTCGGCCATGCCGTTGACCTGGCCGAGCGGATCCTTGGTGCCGATGACGTCGGTGGTGACGATCAGCGGCGAGTTGTACCCGGGGCCGAACTGCTCGGCGACGGCGTCGTAGGTGTCGCGCGCCGGGGTTCCCACCGCCTGCGCACCGGCGTCGGGCACCGAGAGCCGCAGGTCGGCGGCCGGCAGCGTGCAGACGCCGAGCCCGAGGATGACGACCACGATGGTCAGCAGCGGTGCCTTGGTGACCGCGCGGACCCAGCGGAGGCTGAACTTGGTGCGCGGGCGGGCGCGGGTGGTGCGCTTGGCGCGGGCCGCCTTCGGGCGCAGCCGCTCACCGGCGAAGCTGAGCAGCGCCGGGATGATCGTCAGCGACGCGGCGACGCCGACGGCGATCGACACACCGGCGAGGATGCCCATGACGGTGAGGAACGGGATCCCGGGAACCGCCAGCGCCAGCAGCGCGATGATCACCGTGACGCCCGCGAAGATCACCGCGGAACCGGCGGTGGCCACCGAGCGCGCGATCGATTCGGGGACGGAGAGCCCTTCGCCGAGCTGTTCTCGGTGTCTGGAGACGATGAACAACGAATAGTCGATGCCCACCGCGAGCCCGAGCATCAGGCCGAGCATCGGGGCGGCCGAGGACACGGTGACGAAGGCCGTGGACAGCAGCACGATGGTCATCGACACGCCGACGCCGACGAGCGCGGTGATCAACGGCATCACCGCTCCCACCAGCGACCGCAGCATCAGCAGCAGCACGAGCAGCGCCACGATCACGCCGACCGCCTCGGTCGCGCCGACGGCGGGCATGTTGACCGCGAAGATCGAGCCGCCCGCGTGGACGTCGCTGCCGGGCCCGAGCTGGCGCTCCAGGGTGTCGGCTTCGGAGAGGAGGCTGTTCTTGACGGCTTCCGGGACCGCGGTGGGCGCGTAGCTGAGCTGCACGGTGATCAGCGCGGTGTCGCCGTCCGGGGAGACCTGGTTCTTGACCATGTCGGACAGCGGGTCCATCACCGCTGTCACGCCCTCCTGGCCCTCGACCCGGTCGATCACGGCCTCGATGGCCTCGCGTCCCTGCGGCGAGTCGATGCGCTCACCGGGCGCGGTGGTGGCGACCAGCTGGGCGCTCGAACCACTCATCTGGGGGAAAACGTTGTTGAGGTGGTCGAGCGTGTCCTGCGACTCGGAGCCGGGGATCGCAAGCTCGGTCTCCATGCCCTGCTGGAAGAGGGCAGCGCCGGTGCCCAGCACCGCGAGCAGGACTAACCACGCGACCAGCACCCAGGCTCGACCGCGGACCACTGCCCGCCCCAGCCGGTAAAGCAACGAAGACAAGGGGAACACTCCCGGTATTTCGATACACGGTGTATGCGATACAGACTGTATATTTCCCGAGATCCACGTAGCTCGTGCCCGCAGGCAACTGTGAGGCGAAACACCGCAGGAGAATCCGGGGCATGACCGACCAACCGCGCCAACGGGAAACACGGCGACGGGCGCAGACGCGTCGACGCTTGATCGACGCCGCACGCGAGGTGTTCTCCGAGCACAGCATTCGCGACACACCGGTGGAGCTGATCTGCGAGACCGCGGGCTTCAGCCGCGGAGCGTTCTACTCGAACTTCGACACCAAGGAGGACCTGTTCCTCACGGTGTACGAGGAGGAGATGAGCCTGCGCATCCAGAAGACTCGCGCGATCGTCGACGACGTGCTCGTCGCGGGCATCGCCGACCGCGGGTCGCTGCACGAGGCGATCGTCAAGGTCGGCACGGCCTGCGCGGAGTCGCTGATCGCCGATCAGAACTGGTACATGCTGGTCACCGAGTTCCGCGCGCACGCCCTGCGGCATCCGCACCTGCGCAAGCGGGCGGGCGAGTCGCTGGACCACCTCAACGACTCGATCGCCGAGCTGCTGCACGAGGCGCTCGACCGGCTCAACCTCCGCCTGGTCGTCGACACCCGCGACGCGGTCCGCGCCCTGACCTCGGTGTACGAGGGGCAGCTGGAGCACGCCGCCTTCAGCGACCCGTCGTCATCATCGACGAAACCGCTTTTCACCCAGATCTTCCCGAGGATGGTGGAGTCCTTCATCGAACCCGCGGATTCTGCCGACTGATCAGCGGATTACGCATCCTTCCTCTTCATAACCTAAAATGAGAGCCGATGCAGGAAGATATGTATTCGGTAGAGCAGGTCGCGGCGCTCCTCGGCCTGCACGTCCGCACGGTTCGCAGCTACATCCGCTCGGGCAGGCTCCACGCCGTCCGCATCGGCAAGCAGTACCGGATCTCCAAGTCCGACCTGGAGCAGCTCACCGGCAGACCCGCCGAAACCGCCCACACCGCAGGCGCTGTGGAGGTTTCCAGCATCGTCCAGATCGACGGCGTGGACCGCTCAGCAGCAGACCGCCTCGGCACCCTCGTGCTCGCCGGAGTCGGCGCCGACCGCACCCTGCGCGTGCAGACCATCCACGACGAGGACCGCAAGCGCCTCAAGATCATCGTAGTCGGCGAGCTGGCCGAGACCGCCGAGGTCCTGCAACTCCTCGACTCAGTCCTCAACAGCGAAAGCGGCCTCTTCACAGCGGAGTGACCCCCGGCCGACCGCAGGCGATCCCAGTTCCGGTCGTGATGCCCGAGATGTCTGTTCAGTGGGGTGGGGAAGTTTTCATGAAAACTTCCCCACCCCACTGAACAGACATCTCGGGCGCGAAACCCTCTCGATGTGGACTAGCAATGGGAATCCCCGAGCAATGCCCAGGTGAAATCCGCTTCCCCCGGCTAGCTTGAGCGGATGGGAGGCCCAGCTCCCCGAGCAGGTCCGCGAACTCGTCCTGGAAGACCAGCGGCGGCGCAACGACATCTGCTGGTCGGTCTTCGACTGCTGACTCAGGGGTCGTTGCAGAATCGCCTTGCTTGGCGGTGCGGGCTGAGTCCCACACCTGAGGCAACGGCTCCGCCGCATCCTGCAACGACCCCTCAGTCGAGGCAGAACTCGTTGCCCTCGATGTCCTGCATCAGCTGGCACGACTCGTTGAACTCGTCGGCGAGCAGCAACTCACCCCGAACGGCCCCGAGCTTCTCCAGGCGCGAGCACTCGGCCTCCAGCGCGGCCAGGCGCTCCTCCCCCACGAGTCCGGCCCCCGCCCGGACGTCCAGGTGCACCCGGTTCTTGACGACCTTGCCCTCCGGAACCCGCTGGAAGTACAGGCGAGGCCCCGCGCCGGTCGGGTCGACGCACACGAATCCAGCACCTTGCCGCTCCACGGGCAGCGTCCGGTCGAACTCGGCCCACGACGCGAACCCCTCCGGCGGCGGAGGGACGACATATCCCAAGATCTCGCACCAGAACCGGGCGACCTGCTCCGGCTCCGCGCAGTCGAAGGTGACCTGGACCTGCTTGACCGACCCCATCAGCCCACCGTAGCGACCCGACGTCCCGCTGTCCCCGCCTTTTTCGACCAGCGCTCGTTCACGAAGCGGGCCGCTCAGCAGCGTCGAACGCGGGCGTGAGCGGTGCCAGCGCCACGCGGATCCGGTCGGCCAGCGAGCCGGACGGCACGACCAGCCCCGCGCCGGGATCCCCTGCGTTCCCGCCCTGCTGAAGCCAGTCCTCCAACGCGATGCGCACCGCCGCGGCCACGCTCGCCGCGAGAACGCGGGCCGCGTGCGATCCGGTGTCGGCCAGCCGTTCGGCGATCGCCGCCGCGAGAGCGGGCTCGACGTCGGCGGTGGCGCCGAGGAACGCGTCCCGCAGCGCGGTCCGGGTGGTGATCAGCAACAACGCCTCGTGCCGGCCTTCACCGGTGTCCGCGTACTGCTCGACGACGGCTTCGGCGACGGCGTCGGCCAGGCGCACGTCTGCGGGCCGGGCCGCGACGGCCGACGCGACCCGCGCCTCGCGGTCCGCGGTCACGGCGGCGACGATCGCCTGCTCGCGGCTGGCGAAGTAGTTGTTGTAGGTGCGCGGCGAGACTCCGGCCGCCTCGGCGATGTCCTCGACCCTCACCTGTTCCGGCCCGCGTTCCAGGGCGAGCCGCAGCGCCGCCTCGCGCAGCGCGTCGCGCGTGGCCTGCTTCTTCCGCTCTCGCAGCCCTGGTGAGGTCGTCACGGCGCCAGCGTTCCACACGAGATGCGTGCACGCAAACTTGCGTGCACGCACTTTTGATGCCAGTCTCGACCGGACCGAGGCCGACAGCGAGGACGTCATCATGCGAGCACGAGGAATGACCTACGACACGGGATTCGTCGTGCACGGCACGACATCTCGCCCGGACTTCGACCTCGCGGTGGTCCGGCGCGAGCTCGCCATCATCCGCGATGATCTGCACTGCAACGCGATTCAGATCATCGGCGGTGACCCGGAGCGGCTGGAACTGGCCGCCGACGCGGCCGCCGAACTCGGCTTGGAGGTCTGGCTCTCGCCCTATCCGCTGGAACTGGAGCAGGGGCAGGTCCTGGAGCTCTTCCGCGACTGCGCCGAGCGAGCGGAACGGCTCCGGCAGCGGGGTGCGGCGGTCGTGTTCGTCGCGGGGGTCGAGCTGAGCGTGATGAACCACGGGTTCCTCCCGGGCGAGAGCCAGGAGGAGCGCGTCGCACAGCTTATGAGCGACCCGGCCGAGGCGATGCGCGATCTCGGGGTGCGTCTCAACGCGTTCCTCCGCGACGCCGCGGCCGCGATCCGCGAGCGCTTCCTGGGCGAGCTCACCTACGCAGCCATCCAGTTCGAGCAGGTCGACTGGGAACCCTTCGACTTCGTGACGTTCGAGCTGATCCGCTCGGCCGAGGTCGCCGACCGCTTCCGGGACGCGGTGCGCACCTTGGCCCGGGGCCCGAAACCACTGGCCATCACCGGTTTCGGCACCGCGGCCTACCGCGGCGCCGGAGACCGCGGTGGACGGGTGCTCGACGTGGTCGAGCACGACCCGGAGACCAGGGCCCCGATCAGGCTGAACGGCGTCCACGAGCGCGACGAAGCCGGCCAGGCCGCCTACCTGGACGAGCTGCTGGAGATCTTCGAGACCGAGGGCGTGGACAGCGCGTTCGTGTTCCTGTTCGCCCTGCCCGGCTACCCGCACCGCCCGGACGGAGACCCCAGGGACGACCTGGACCGGGCGAGCCTGAGCATCGTCAAGCTCCTCGAAGGCCGCCGAGGACACACCTACCCGGACATGACGTGGGAGCCCAAAGCCGCCTTTTCGGCCGTGGCCCGGCGATACGCGTCCGGCGACCCGCGCTAAGCGCGGCCCAGGAAGTAGGCGAGACCCGAGGCGGCCAGCATGACCGAGGTGAGTCCGGCCAGCTGCAAGATCGAGCGGTTCGTCCGGTCCCCCATCGACACGAGAACGATCGCCAGCCCCGCCAGCCACAGCGAGAGCCAGATCCCGAAGAACAGCTTGAGCAGCTGGTAGTCGGTGACCTCGCTCCCGACCTCGTTCGGGTCGAAGCCGGCCCACGCCGACCTCAGGTACAGGACCCACGGCCACAGGCTGAAGGCCAGTGCGAGACCGCCGATGACTCCACCGGTTGCACTCGCCGGATCCGACCGATCCTCTTCGCGCTCTTCCTCCACGGCGTCCGAGCACCCCCATCAGCTCGAAGGACAAGCATGACCAGGGGCAAGCCTGACCGAGGTGAAGATCATCGAGGGGACGTTCGCGGGAACGCCGCTACTCATCTTCGACCTGAGTAGAAACCCTTCGCTCGATCGAGCGCCGGATCAGCGGGAGGCCACCCCGATCAGGTCGGCCAGGTGGTCGAGCAGGAGGGCGTTGACGGCTTCGGTGCGTTCGAGGTGGACGAGGTGGCCCGCTTCCGGGATGGAGTTGACGGCGCGCAGGCCGGGGACGTTCGCCCTCAGGGTGGCGAGGGGATCGTGCCCGCTGAAGCCCTCCATGTCGGTGTCGCGTTCGCCGTAGAGGAAGTAGGTCGGGGCGGTGACCACGGCATCGGCGTAGTCGGCGGTGAGCTCCCAGTTGCGGTCGATCGCGCGGTACCAGTTCAGGCCCCCGGTGAACCCGATGCGCTCGAACTCCCCCGCCAGCACCTCGAATTCGGCTTCCGACAGCCAGCTCCACGGCAGTTCCGGCGCGGCGGGCAGCACGTCGAGGTAGCCGGTGCCCTCCGCGGGATAGCTCCAGGTGTCGAGGTAGTGGTAGTCGCCGCTGAGCGCGTAGTAGACGCGGGCGAGGAAATCCCGCGGGTCGGCGGCGAGTTCCGCGTCCGCGACGCCGGGGCGCTGGAAGTAGTCCAGGTGCAGGAAGTGGCGCTGCGCGGCCTTCGCCCACAGCTGCGACGGCAGGCGGGGTGCGCGCGGGACGAACGGGTTGTTGAGCACGATCGCTCCGGTGACGCGCTCGGGCGCGCGCAGGGTCAGCTCCCACACGAGGGCGGCCCCGAAGTCCACGCCGACGAACACCGCGTTCTCGGCACCGATGTCATCGAGCAGCCCCAGCAGGTCGCCGATGACCTCGCGGTTGGCGTAGGCGCCGACGTCGGACGGCGCCGAGGTCTTCCCGTATCCGCGCAGGTCGGGCGCGATGGCGCGGTAGCCGGCCGCCGCGACGGAGGCCATCTGGCGATGCCAGATGTAGCCCGTGTGCGGGAAGCCGTGGCAGAAGATCACGGGGTGGCCTCCACCCTGCTCAGCCAGGTGCATCCGGACGCCGTTGGTCGTCACGAACCGCTCGGTGCGCTCCACGGCCACCCCCCAATTCCTAGAACATGTTCTATTCGTAGGGTACTGTCGCGAAGTCATGAGCGGAACACCTCGGCAACTCCACGGGAAGATCGCAGTCGTCACCGGCGCGAGCCGCGGCATCGGCAAGGGCATCGCCCTGGAACTCGGCGCTGCAGGCGCCACCGTCTACGTGACCGGACGATCGAAGTCCCCGGGCAAGCTCCCCGGAACCCTCGACGAGACCGCGGCCGAAATCGACGCGCTCGGCGGCACCGGCGTCCCGCACGTCTGCGATCACCGCGACGACGACGCGGTCCGCGATCTGTTCACCACCGTCCGAGCCGAGCACGGCCGCCTGGACGTGCTGGTCAACAACGTCTACAACTCGCCGGCCACCGCCCGCTGGATCGGCAAGCCGTTCTGGGAGGTCCCCCCGGAAGCCTGGGACGAGACCTTCGACATCGGCGTCCGATCCCATTACGCGGCAAGCGTGTTCGCGGCCCCGCTGCTGATCGAGTCGAACGGCCTGATCGTCAACGTCTCCTCCCCCGGCTCGACCAGGTACATGCACAGCGCCGTCTACGGCACGGCGAAAACAGCCCTCGACAGGCTCACCGCCGACTTCGCCCACGACCTCACCGACACCGGAGTCACCGCCGTCTCGATCTGGCCAGGCATCGTCGACACGGAATTGCTGCAACTCGTTCCACCAGACGCCGAGGGCAACCGAATCGTCGAACTCCCCGGAGAAGGCCGCTTCGACCTCGCCGAAGCAGAAACCCCCCGCTTCGCCGGCCGAGCAGTCACCGCCCTCGCAAGCGACCCGGATCGCCGCACCCGCACCGGCGTGGCATGGCGAGTCGCAGACCTGGCGGAGTCCTACGCCTTCACCGACGTGGACGGCCGGGTGCCACGGGGGGATTGATCTGATGGCCGTAATGGTGGCGTTCAGGCTGCCGCTGTCCGATCACTTTCTGACGACGGACCAGCGCGAACGAGGCGAGCGGCTTCAGAGCAGCCGACTTCGTCGGAGAGCAAGCGACGGCCAAATGCTCGCGACTACTGAGCACAACAAGGCGGCCCCGGCGCCCCTGAGCTGTTCGAGTGATGTGCGTCAGACGCCCCTTGAAGCAGACCATAGGCCGATCGCAGTCCGATACGGTACGCCAACGTCACGCAGTCGGAGAGGTGATCGTTGTGCGCTGGGACGGCGGCCAGCCGTTGGGGAACGACGGGCAGCCAGCGACTCCCGCCGTGTTCGGATCCGAATACTCTGGGTTTGAGTCCGATTACGCAGTACAAACGGCATATCTGCCCTGCGAACGCGTCGGGCCTCGCGATCGTGAAGCAAACATCGAGCTTCGCAAGGACAGTGACCAGCGAGTAGTGATGTTGGCCTACTCCTCGCTGGAGGAGCTGATTCGTGGCTGCGGCGAGGCACAACCATGGATAGCTGTCCCCGTCGATCGAGTCTCACAGGTACAACGAGACACAGCCGCCGAAATCGTACTCTGGGACCTCAATCTCCCCGATGAAGCACGGCGTCAGAGCGAGGCAAGGGAGGACCAGTGAGCGACCTGAATGTCTCGCCGGAAGCGCTCCATCGGATCGCAGGTGACATGCGAAATTCCGCTGCTGGGCTAGACGAAGCAGCATCGAACCCTGTCGGAGATCTGAACGCAGGAGAATCGACGCCACAAGTACAGATCGCTATCGCAGCCTTGACTCGTGCAGCTGCAGGCTTACTGGATGGCGCGAAGCACACAGCAGACGAGGTCGAAGCTGGCAAGACCGACTACATGACGACCGATGAGGGCGCTGGCAACAGCATGCCCAATGTGGGCGGAGGCAACTGATGCCGGACTCCCTGAATACCGTTGTCGAGTCTGACGCAGAATCCTGCCGCACAGCTGCTCGCTGGATCCGCCAACTATACACGGGCGTGCATGACCTCGGCACCGGACTCCACAAGGCCGAATCTGAATCAGAGTCAGTGTGGGAAGGTCGAGCTGGGGACGCTTTTCGCGCTCTAGTCAGCAGTAACGGCGGCGATGCTGATCAAACCGCGGAGTTTCTAAACCGCCTCCGCATTGCACTTGAGTCGTTCGCAGACTCCATCACTACTGTTGTTGCTCGAATCAACCAGGCACGAGGAGTTGCCCAAGAAGGCGGACTTGTCGTCACTCCGACAACGATCGAAGAACCGCCAAAGCCCAACATCCCGCTCTATTCACCAGCGCCCGGCGCACGCAGCGAGAACCGCGAACGTTCGCCAGAAGATCAACAAGTCCTGGCAGAGTTCCAGGCCTTGGTCGATGCCTGGAACGAAGTGAAGGTGACGGTCGATGATGCGCGAAGTACGGAGCAGAAAGCCCACGAAACGCTGACCGCAAGCCTCAAGATGATGAAGGATTTCACGAGTTACCTCGTTCCTCAGGGGTGGGCGTGGGCACCGGTTACGACCGGGGCGTACTCAGGGCCATACGTCACTGCTCGAGACTTGACCGCTGCTGCCTCAACGGCACAGGCAAAAGCCGATGGCGCGCTCGCCGTACTCATGGATCCAGGTCTCAGCCCAGCCGACCGCCAAAAGGTCTTGTCGAATCAGGAGTTCTGGGCAGGCAAGGTCGACGCCGCGCGAACCTCGGCGCAGTCGGCTAAGAACATCGACGCTCGAATTCCAGGCGCACCGGGGTTCAAAGGGCTGGTGGGTTGGTCGGCACGCGGAGTCGGGGCGGCTGGCGCAGTCATCACGGCATACCAAACGTACGACGCGATCCAGAAGGGCGTTGCTCCTGACAAGGCGATCACCAAGGGTGCGGCGACAACGGCAGGAGGGGCAGCGGTAGGAGTCGGGATGTACGCGCTGGCAGGCGCCGGTTATATCAGCGGCGCCGTCGCCACAGGAGGAACGCTGGTGGTCGGGACCGCTGTGGCAGCCGGCATCGGCTACCTGGTGGACCAGCACTATTACGACTGATTGGATCAGGTTCAACAGATGAGCACTGAGCTCCCGCCCCGGCCAGATGCGACAACAGGCGAGCCACGCCCTCCAGCCGGCCCGACCGTACTGGGGCCGCCGCCGCAGGAAAGCGACGAGCTTCAGTCAGCCGGGAAACCCCCTGCGGAACGCGGCCCGGCGCTGGAAACAGTCGGACACCAGCGGCTTCAGATGCTCGGCGGCTTCGCTCTCCTCGTGCTCGTCGTGGGCATCGCGTTCACATGGATCCACGGAGACCTCACGTGGATGCAAGACCCATTTCCCTGGGGTCTCATCGGTCTTCTGATCGTCTTCGCCATCGTGCGTGATTGGAACAACACCCACCTGACGGCCGGAGCCGACTGGCTGCGTGTCAACCGACATTGGGTCAACACGTATGACCTGGCTGAAATCCGCCTATCCGGAGCTATCAGAGGTTGGACGCTCCATCTGACCGATCGAGACGGCCACAAGGTTCGCACCTACATCGCAACGATCGAGACGAACCGCAAGCTGTGGGCCTTGGTCTACAACGGAATGTCCCATTCCGTGCACAACGGAGCTAAGATAAATAACCTCGCAGCCGGCATCCTCCGACTGCGCCCCGGGTTCGAAGAACTCAGGACCGAAGCTCACCGTCCCACGATTCCAGACCGCGTTGCGTGGACGTTCCTGTTCCTCATCGTTGCTGTCTTCGCCGCCGTATACGTCTTCCGCCCAGATCTGCTCGGCCCAGCGCTCGCCGTTTTCGCCGTGGTCGTGCTTGTAGCCTTCGCCGCAATCGGGTTCGCACTCAGCAGAACCAGCAAGCGCGAAAAAGCCATCGACGCAGACTCCCCCGATCTCAAGCAAGACGAGGAGGCTTAAAGACGGCATCAGATCACCGATTGCCGCGCTATTGGCACTAGGCATCACCACCGCACTGCCCCACGCGACACCGAGTCGTCGCAGCTGATCGAACTACGTCTCGGACGACTCCGTCGAACGGCTACCAGAATCAGTTGATTCCCCGACTGCACGCCACGCCCAACGCCGAAGGACACCGGGTCGGCCTTCACTGGCACCGGCACAGCTGGTCCAACGATCTTTGGTTTTCCATCCTGCGACTCGGACATCGAATTCCTCTTCCCTTTTGAAGCTCCTCCAGTTCGGCACACTCAGCTGCTCGTTGCTACTCGTCCCCGAAAGCACGCACAGCCTCAGGGTCGATCCCGGCCTCAGACAGCAAGGCGAGGCGGCACTCGCCGCAGGACTTGAACGTCACCCAGTCCATCTCCGAGGGCTGAGCCATCGCGGCGCGACGACCGCACACGGCCTCCTCGGCCGCTTGCCCTTCCCATCGCCGACCGCGGAAGGCGTGACGCACTCCGCGTTCTCCCTCGACAACCGGCAGCCAGTAGTGACCTGGGCTAGCCATAGGGAACCCACAGGTCATCCACGCGCTCGTTCGCCAACCCAGGAGCACCTGGCGAACCGTGCGGCGCGAGTTCGAGCAGCTCCATGACCACATCGGCGACGCCCCCGTGCCTGTGCCAAAGAGCTGGTGGCGTACAGCCGCTCGCGAAATCCTCTACCCGGAAACGAGCTGCAGAGGCGCGGTCAGCGGACTCGGCGACGAACACGTCCATCGCTCCGCTCGCGACACGAAACCCCTGCACACATGCCAAGTCATCAAGAGTTGGCAGATACCGGAAGCGGAAACCCGCAAGGACACTGGCTTCCAACGCGGCGAGATGCGACCGCAGCCAGGATTCCGGCCGCACTCCATATCGCCGAGCTTGTGTCTTCAAGTTGCCCTCCAGATTCAGCCCGAGCTGAGGCCCCCGACACGACCAGTCGAAGTTAAGGTGAGAGTACAACTTGCAATGCAAGTTAGCGTCTACACGAAAGGGGCGTCTTGCTTGGCAAGCAGCACTGACCAGGCAAACTTGGCTGGCCCAGACGATCACTGCCGCAAGGAGGCAACCCGCATGGCGAAGCCCGGCCGCACAGGGAAAGTCCCTGGCCCCAAGGTCCTTCGGCTTCAGCTAGGCCGGGAACTCCGCCGCCTCCGGGAACAAGCCGGCGTGACCTCACGCGACGCGGTCGCCACTCCCCTCGGCTGGGACGTCAGCAAGGTCAGTCGCGTTGAACTCGGGCAGAGCACGGTGACGTTGAAGGAGATCGACCAGCTCCTGGAGCTGTACGGCGCACCGAAGGATGACTCCGCACATGTCCGGAGCCTTGGCGAGGCTGCTCGGAAACGCGGTAGCTACGGGAAAGTTCCCGATTGGGCCAAGGGCTACATCGGTATGGAAGCCGATGCCGACATCCTCAAGATCTACTACGGCGAACTGGTGCCCGGTCCGCTCCAGACCGACGACTACGCGCGAGCGATCCTCTCGACCTCCGTCACGGTCGCAGCTGCCGACATAGATCGTCTCGTCCAGACGCGGGCTCGCAGGCGCGAAATCATCGCTCAGGACGACCCGCCAGAAGTTCAGATCGTTCTGGGCGAAGCTGCACTACGCAGGCAGGTCGGTGGACCTGACGTGCTGCGTGCTCAACTGGATCACCTGCGCGAAATCGCAAAACTGCCACACGTGACTCTGCAGGTTCTCCCATTCAGCTCCGGCGAGCACGCAGCGCTGGAAACACCCTTCACCCTGCTCTACCTGACCGAGGTCGACGCCACCTACGTCTACCTCGAAGACCTGACCAGCGCAGACTTCTGGGACCGCGCCCCACACGTCCCCGTCTACGAGATGGTCTTCGATCGACTGCAGATCGCCGCGCTCGGAAAACGTGAGACACTGTCAGCGCTCGACCGAGCGATCCAGGACCTCGCGTAGTGGAGCTGAGCGCATGTTATCGCCGGACCTCACCAACGCCGTGTGGCGAAAGAGCAGCCGCAGCAGCGGAGGTTCAGCCAACTGCGTCGAGCTGGCCACCGACGGCACCACCTGGGCAGCCATCCGCGATAGCAAAGACCCGGCCGGGCCGGCGCTCGTCTTCCCGCGCAGCTCGGTGAGCTCATTGCTACTGCAGGTCAAGGAAGGCAGACTCGACCTGCGGTAGCTGCCATTCTCCAGCACCTGAATGCGCCACAGCTGACTTCCCGCAATCGGAAGAACCTATTTTGCGGATGCAGACTCTTCCTTCTTCTCTTCGTCTGGCACGGCTTGAGCCCCACAGCAAGCCCTGATGGCGTCAGGCGTCAACTTGACTCCCTCAGGCGCGTTGCGAAGCACGAAGTGAAGTTCGGGATCCTCGACGAGCGTCTGAAACTCGGGCGGCAGGGTGTCCAAGCGGATCGGCTCCGAGCCGTCGCCCATCGAGTTGAGGTTCGCTTCCAGGTACTCGGTCAAGATAGGCCAACGCGTCTGCAGGACGAGCCAGAAGGCAAGCAGGTCACTACCGACATCACTGCCTTCAATTGTCCGGACCGATCTCAGCACTCCGTACGTATTGGTGAACCGCTTGAGGCTGCGAGGGTTGCTGTCGAGCAGGTGACCGAACTTCTGGAGACTGTGCTCACGAATCTTCGACACCTCAGCGGACTCAAGGCGCTCAACTGCCTGTTGCTTATTGAGTTCCCGGGCTTCCGGCGAGGCAGCACTCCACGCGGCCACCACCTCCTCCTCGCTTTCGCTGTACCGGATCTCGCTACTCAGCTTGTCGCCCTCTTCGCTGGAACCCGTCCGTGATGCGTTGATCTCCTCAACCTCAAGAACGCTGTTAAGGAACGTCTGCTTGGTACCAGCGCTCAAGGTCGGCATCGGAACTGTCAGCTGGAACAGCTTGTTGATGAAGAGATGCCCCAGGCCACGGCCGGGCTCGTCAACCGCGCCCTTGAAAGACCCGTGCGCAGTCTCGTAAGCACGACGTAACCAGTTCCCGTGCGCGGCAACAACGAAGTAGGCAGCCTTCCCGCCGTGGTTGGGAGAGTCACGGACCAGGGTCTGGACTGAATCAAGAAGATCCACCACATGGCGATCACTGCAGCGGTCGAGGTCGTCCAAGAAGAAGACCACTCGTTTCGGCGAGCTCTCGAGCAGCCAGCTGAAGTACCAGGAAACTTCATCCATCGGGTTCTTGTGAACTTGCTCAAGCCTCTTCGCGCCACGAGCCGAGTCCCACCACACGAACCGGCTTACGACCAACGCAACTGCGCCAACGACGCCGGCCATGCTGATCCAAGTCTTCACGTTGCTGACGATGGGCCCGACAGGCTTCGAGCCGAACAGGTAGGACCAGGCAGCCCACGCAGCTACGGCGAGGCTGCCTATGAAGAGTCCGGTCGCGATGTAGGGGGTACTTCCCCGGAGAGCCCGCTTCCTTACCTCCGAGAGCCTGAAACATACGCGGCGCCACAGTGATCCTCGATCATTCGAAATCTCAGTTCGTAGCTGAGCAAGCAACGCCCACCACGATGGCGTGACGCTCGCATGCTTCCAGGCATCGAACTCGACGACCAGGTAGTCGTCACTAATCTTCTGCTTGAGCAGCTCAAGGATCGTGCTCTTTCCTGTCCCCCAAGGCCCATCGATGTGAATCAGGAACGAGGAGTCCGCATCATCCTTGGAGAAGTTCCTGATCCGACCAGCTATGACCCGAGCGAGCCCATCCCGTTTGAGCTCGTCCTTCGTCGCCGGCCTATCGCTACTCCACTTGTCGTGGGCAGATACTGGAGCTTGTGATGGCTGCTCGTCATCAGCTTCGGGTGCGGGATCGGCGTTGAAATCGCTGGCGACCGCTGCGTCGACGTCACCGCGTACCTTGGGGCGTTCATCGTCGGAGATAACCGGCGGCTCTACGATCGAGGGATCCAGAGGCTCAAGCCTGAACACGATGACCCGCCGTCGCTGACCATCGCTTCCTTCAGACTCGCCGTAGTACCAAGGTTCCTCATTCGCGAGTCGGAACTCACCCACGTACTCGACATAGGCCTTCTTGCTCCCATCCCGGAAGAGACGCACCTTGCGTCCGGGAGTCGCGAGGGCGTTGTTCCCACGCGCAAAGGTCTGGTCGCCGGTCTGGCCTTCCCCCGTGTAGTGGTAGGTGCCGTCCTCGTGCCAGCCGTCGTACGTGTAGCCGTACTGCCCACCGCCACCCCCGGTGAAAATCAGGATGTTCGGGGAGTCCGCAATCGGCGCGATCCCACTCTGGCGGTTGCCTCCATACTGCGCGTGCAGCTCGGTCCGGCGGAGCTCAGCCCCCGGCTCGATGTTCCATCCATCAACGTCGATCGCCACAGCGAGGCACCCTATTCGGTGTCACCCCATTGCATGATCAAAATGCTCAACTACATGCGGGTATTTCGTAGGCTCACACGAACGGAGTACCGTCGAACAGGGCATCGGGTGGCAGCGTCGGCAGACCAGGTTCAACCTTGCTCAAGCCCATGCGCGAACCTAACGACGCGATCGAGACGTCAGAACTCATGAACACTGACCCTGTTTTCCACCGAGGATTCGTCCCAGGTAACCGTAGAAGGCGCTTGCGTCGATTTCCTCGACGACGGTGGCGGTCGGTTCGAGTCCGTGGATGCCCCAGGACATTGCTGCGTAGCCGCGGGTGAGTTCGCCTTGGGTTTCGACGTCGACGTGGTACTGGCCTGTGTGGGTGACCAGCTCCGGATGGAGCAGGATGGCGGCTGTCAGGGAATCCGGGTGGGTGGTGCCGTTGATTCCGACGCTGCGGTCGAACTCGAGGGTTGTAGCGCAGACTCGGGTGAAGAAGTCGGACAGCGGGGTGTTGAGGGCTGCGATCTCGTCGAGTTGGGGTTGTCCGAAGAGTGCGCAGTCGAGGGTCAGGGGTGCCCAGGGAATGACCGTGATGGTGAAACCGGCTGCGAAGACGGCCTTCGCCGCTTCGGGGTCGACGTAGAAGTTGAACTCCGCTGCGGCGGTAATGTTTCCGCGGGCGTTGTTGCTGCCGCCCATGACATACAGCGCTTTGACGTTGTCGACGAACGTCGGGTCTTTCACCGTGGCTGTGGCGATGTTGGTGAGGGGGCCGATGCAGACGATGGTGAGTTCGCCCGGGGATTCGGCCGCTAGGCGGATGAGGGCGTCCACCGCGTGTTCCGGATCCGGGGCGAGGCCGGTCATGTCCATGGTCATGCCGCCTACTCCGTCGCCGTGGACGTTCTCGGCGCTTTCCCACGGGCGGACCAGGGGGCGTCGGCAGCCGAGGTGGACCGGGACCTCGCCCAGGCGGCCTGCGACGTTCAGGGTCAGGAAGGCGTTGTGGATCTGCTGGTCGAAGCCGACGTTGCCGGCGACCATGGTGATCGCGCGGAGGTCGGCTCGGGGGTCGAGGAGGCCGACCAGGAGGGCGATGCAGTCGTCCTGCGCGGTGTCCGTGTCGATCACCATCGGGACCTTCGGGGTGGTCATGTCGGCTCCTGTTCGGGCGGATGTCGGGCGCAGCCGCAATACTCGCCCCGCGATCAGCCGACGCACCAGGGAGGCGACATGCCGACGCAGATCTCGACGTTCTTGATGTTCCAGAACGGCAAGGCCGAAGAGGCGATGAACTTCTACATCGGCCTGTTCGACGACGCCGAAGTGCTCGCCATCAGCCGTTACGGGCCCGGCGAGCAGGGAGTTGAAGGCTCCGTGCAGCACGCCACGTTCACCTTGTGCGGGCGGCAGCACATGTGCATCGACTCGCCCGTGTCGCACGCCTTCGACTTCACGCCGTCGGTGTCGCTGTACGTCGACTGCGTCGACGAGGAGCAGCAGGACCGGCTCCACCAGGCGCTTTCCGAGGACGGCGCGGTGATGATGCCGCCGGACGACTACGGGTTCTCCCGCAAGTTCAGCTGGGTCGAAGACCGGTACGGGGTGTCCTGGCAGCTCAACCTCCCCAGCAGCTGAACGATCTTGCGGCGCTAAGGTCTGCGCATGACGACCGTCAGCGCAGCAGAATCGCTCACCGTGCTCCGGCCGGACGTCCGCGAAGCCGCCGAGAACGCCGACGCCGCGGTGCTCCGCCCCGACCACGCGTCCCAGCTCGACCACGCCGACCGGGCGCGGATCGCGCTGCGCGTCGCGCTGGTCAACGAATCCCCCTCCTACGCCGACGCCGTCTCGGCCGAGCTCGGTGCCGACGACGCCGACGTGGTGCGGGACGTCGAACGCTGGGGTGAGCTGCCGGAGGCGACCCAGGCGCTGCTGGCGCACTGCGAGCAGGTCGCGCTCGACCCCGCCGACGCCGGTGCCGAGGAGATCGCCGAGCTGCGCCACCACTTCTCCCCCGCCCAGGTCGTCACCGCCACCCAGGTCGCCGCCTACGCGAGCTTCCGGGTGCGGTTGGAGAGCGGGCTGCGGCTGGTCGCCGACGCTGGAGACGGTCCCGCGTCCCAGCCGGGTCTCACCATCGAGGCCGGTGCGGCGGCCGACGGGTTCGCGCTGTCCACACCCGACCAGGCGTTCCCGTCGATGCGGTGGGTGTCGTGGGTCGTGCCCGGCGGCGAATTCGTCGAGACGCTCAAGCTCGACGCCGCAGTGCTGTCGGCGCAGGCGCTGCTGCGCGAAGCGATCATGACCGGGCACGGCGCTCTCGACCGCGCCGATCGGGAGCTCGCGGCGCTGGCCACCTCGCTGATCAACGGCTGCGGCTACTGCACCGCCGTGCACGGCAAGCGGCAGGTGGAGCTCTCCGGCGATCCGCTGACCGCCGTCGCGCTCGCCGAAGCCGGACCCGCCGCGATCACCGACGAGCGGCTGCGGGCCGTCGTCGACGTCGCAGGCGCGCTGAGCTACACGCCCGCTGCCCTCGGCGCCGCCGACATCCGCCGGCTGCACGCGGTCGGCCTCGACGCCGACGACGTGCACGACCTCGTCGCGGTCGGCTCCATGTTCGCCTGGGACAACCGGCTGATCATGACCCTCGGCAACGCGAGCCGCTCGTGAGGAATCCTGACCAGGCCTCCTAGGTCCACCCTGCGTCCCCGGCCGAGCCGGGCGACAGTGGGGTGACCTGCGGCGTGTCGCATGGGACCCGCCGGGGTAGCCGCCTGAGTGCGGAAACCGAGGGAGGCTCCCGATGGTTCAGCTCACGACCGAACCCGTGACCGTCACCACCCCCGCCGGAGAACTCGAAGGTGACCTCGTGATGCCACCGCCTGCTCGGGCGGTGGTTTTGTTCGCGCACGGCTCCGGCAGTTCGCGGCGCAGTCCGCGCAACCGCGCGGTCGCCGAATCCCTGCAGAACGCGGGCTTCGGCACCCTGCTGCTGGACATGCTCACCTCCGACGAAGCGACCACCGACCAGCGCACGCACGAGTTCCGCTTCGACATCGACCTGCTCGCCGAGCGGCTCATCCCCGCCATCGACGCGCTCGGCTCCTGGCAGGCCACCCGCGGCATGCCGATCGGCCTGTTCGGCGCGAGCACGGGCGCGGCCGCCGCGATGAAGGCCGCCGCGCGCCGTCCCGACCGGGTCACCTCCGTGGTGTCGCGCGGTGGCCGTCCCGATCTCGGCGGGGACGGGCTGGCCGAGGTGCAGTCGCCCACGCTGCTGATCGTCGGCGCCGACGACCGCGAAGTGCTCAACCTCAACCGCCAAGCCGCCGCACTGCTGACCTCGCTGCCGCTGACCGACGTCAAGATCGAGATCGTGCCGCACGCCGGGCACCTCTTCGAGGAGCAGGGCGCCCTGGAGAAGGTCTCCGAGCTGGCCGGCCGCTGGTTCTGCCAGTACCTCGGGGCCGGGCACAGCAAGCAGACCGGCCCCGACGGTGGTCACTTCAAGCCGCCGGAACCCCGCCGCCGGCCGCCGATGATGTAGTCCTGCACGGCTCCGTAGCCGGGTACGTCCGCCGCGGTCACGCCGCCGGAACGGATCTCGCGTGCGGTGCTGACCGCTGCGTTCAGCGCAGCGCGGTAGAGCAGCGAGCCCGTGCTGATGCGGCGGACACCCAGGGCCGCCAGCTCCTCGACGCTCTGGCCCGGCTTGTAGAGGACGTTCACCGGGACGTCCACCGCGCCCACCAGCGCCCGGACGTCGTCGTCGGCGCTGATTCCCGGCACGAAGACCCCATCGGCGCCGGCACCCGCGTAGCGACGGGCTCGTTCCAGGGCGTCGGGCAGCTGCGGGTCGTTCCCCAGCCAGTACGTGTCGGAGCGGGCGTTGAGGAACAGACCCGGCGCTCGCCCGCGGATCTCGGTGATCCGCCGCTCGTGCAAGCTCGGGTCGCAGAGCTCGTCCTCGATGTTGATCCCCGCGACGCCCAGCCCGGCGAGCTGAGCCGCATAATCCCCGATCTCCTCGGGCTCCAGGCCGAAGCCGGCCTCGACGTCGACGGTGATCGGCACCGGGAGGTCGACGAGCGCGCTCGCCAGATCGAAGGTCTCGCCTCGCGTGCCGCCCGTGCCGTCGGGAACGCCGTGCGCAGCGGCGACGCCCAGGCTCGTCGTGCCGATCGCCTCGAAACCCGCTTCGACCAGAGCGGCGGCCGTGGTGAAGTCCCAGGCGTTGGGCAGGACCAAGGGCTGAGCACCGTCGTGCAGCGCGTGGAAGTCCATGCCGAGCACCGTAAAGCCCGTGCCCGACACGCCGCGCCGGGTCACCGAGATCCCAATTTCGCGCGAAATTGGGATCCAGCCGGGAAAGCGGGGCGCTGAACTGCTGAGACACGCCCGGGCGCGGGGAGGGATTCCACATTCGCGCGAAATTGGGACAGGCTGGATCGCGCTCGAAGAACGGCCGCTCAGCGGGGCATGCGGCGCCAGATCGGCTGGGGGACGTAGTGCATGGCGGCGAAGACCCAGCGGAGGATGCCGGGGACCCAGACGACCCGTCGCCCGCGCGCCAACGCCTTGTCGGTGGCGTCGGCGACCTGATCGGGAGTCGAGGACCACGGGGCCGGGTCCATGCCGGTGGTCATCCGTCCGATCACGAATCCCGGCCGGACGATCAGCAGCGAGACACCGCTGCCCACCAGCGCGTCGGAGAGGCCGTTGGCGAACCCGTCGAGCCCGGCCTTGGCCGAGCCGTAGACGTAGTTGGCGCGGCGGACCCGCACACCGGCGACCGAGGAGAACACCACGATCTTGCCGTGGCCCTGTTCGCGCAGCAGGTTCGCGAGGTGCGTGAGGACGTTGACGTGGGCGACGTAGTCGATGTGCACGACGTCGACCGCGTGCGCGGCCTCGGACTCGGCGCGCTGCTGGTCGCCGAGGATGCCGAAGGAGATGACGGCGGTGTCGATCGGCCCGTGCTCCCGCGCGACATCGCGCAGCAGGGCTTCGTGGGTGTCCAGCTGAGCGGCGTCGAACTCGACCCGCACGACCTCGGTCGCACCCGCTTCGCGCAGCGCCGCTTCCTGGCCGTCGAGGTCGGCAGAACGCCGAGCCGCGAGGACCACCTTGCCGTTGCCGCGCCGCACCAGGCGGTCGGCCACCTCCACGCCGATCTCGCTCCGGCCACCCAGGATCAGTACCGCTCCGCTCATCGCGGCCATCCTGCCACTCCCCCGGCAACGCCGTTGCCGGTGACCCCCGGATTCTTGCGGGACAACGGTTTCCGAGGAGCTAGACGTCTCTGGACCGACTCAGTCGCGCAGCTCACCACCGGCAAGACCGGACGGCTGTTTACCCCTTTAACCGCTCCGCATACTCTGTGTGCGAGATCGTTCCACACGAAGCAACCGAGCGGACCACTCTCATGTCTGACGCCCGACCCCCGCAGATCGACACGACCAAGCCCAGCATCGCGCGCGTCTACGACGCGTTCGTCGGCGGCAAGGACAACTTCGAGGTCGACCGGGAAGTGCTTCGGCAGATCCAGGAGCTCGTCCCCGAGGCGATCCAGGTCGGCAGGCAGTGCCGCGCCTGGCTGATCCGCGTGGTGCGCTTCATGGCCGGCAACGCCGGTGTCGATCAGTTCCTGGACCTGGGATCGGGTCTGCCGACGGCGGAGAACACCCACCAGGCCGCGCAGCGGATCAACAACGAGGCCACGGTCGTCTACGTGGACAACGACCCCTCGGTCGCGGCGCACGGCCGCGCGCTGCTGGAGGAGAACGAGCTCACCCACTTCGCCGTGGCGGACCTGCGCAAGCCCGATGAGGTCCTCAACCACGAGACGGTGCGCAAGCACCTGGACCTGGACCGGCCGGTGGGCTTGATCCACAGCAACACGCTGCACCACGTCCCCGACGCCGACGATCCCGCCGGGATCATGCGCAGCTACCTCGGCGCGCTCGCGTCCGGCTCTTACCTGGCGATCTCGCACCTGCACAACCCGGCCGACGGCAGCTCGCGCGCCCAGCTCGCCGACGAGTCGGAGGTCAAGTTCAACTCGATGATGGGCAGCTGCTTCTACCGCAGCCGCGAAGGGATCCAGGAGCTGTTCGCGGGCCTGGAGATGATCGAGCCCGGGCTGGTCAACCTCTTCGACTGGTGGCCCGACGGCCCGCGCCTGACCGAACCCTCGGAAGGCGAGTACAACCTGCTCGGCGGCGTCGGCCGCAAGCCCTGACGCGAAGGGGCGCCTCCCCTCCGGCTTGAGGGCGGTTCAGCTCTGCGAAACCGCCGTCAACGTCCGGCGAAGGCGCCCGTTCGAGCTCACATGGCCTGGCGCTGCGTCCAGTGCTTCATCGCGTGCTCGACGAGCGCGATGAGGGTCCGCTTGGTGGATTCCCGGTCCCGGGCGTCCACCGGCCCCATCGGCACCTCGGGCCCGATCGCCATCGCTTCTCGCACCTGCTCCAGCGAGTGCAGCATCTGCCCGTCGAACATGTTCACGCCCACCAGGTAGGGCAGTCCGCGATCCTCGAAGAAGTCGATCGCGGAGAACGAGTCCGCCAGCCGGCGGGTGTCGACCAGCACGACGGCGCCGATGGCACCGCGGACCAGGTCGTCCCACATGAACCAGAACCGCTGCTGCCCGGGGGTTCCGAACAGGTAGAGGATGAGGTCCGAGGCCAGCGAGATGCGGCCGAAGTCCATTGCCACGGTGGTCGTGGTCTTGTTCGGAGTCGCGTCGAGGTTGTCGACGCCCTGGGACGCCTCCGTCATGACCGCTTCGGTGGTCAGCGGAACGATTTCCGAGACCGAACCGACGAACGTCGTTTTGCCCACACCGAACCCGCCCGCGACGACGATCTTCGCCGACGTCGAGCTGGTGCCACCCCGGTTGGCAGGCTCCGGCATCGAGCCGAGCTGGGGTGCGCTATAGCCGACGGAGTCCACTCAAAACCCTTTCCATCAACATCATGTGTGGTGCGCTGCCGCTTTCGCTCACCGTGCTGTGCACGGTGATCAATCCGAGTTCGGCCATGTCGGCCAGCAGCACGCGGGCGACCCCGATCGGCACTGACAGCAGTGCTCCGACCTCGGCCACCGAACGGGGTTGCTGGCACAACTCGGCGATCGACTGGTGTTCCAGCCGGACCGGTGCGCCGGGTCGGTAGTTCTCGCCGACCGAAACCAGGGTCTCGATGGCCAGTTCGTAGTTCGACTTGGTCCGGCCGCCGGTCCAGGTGTAGGACCGGATGCTGGAGGCCGCAGGCTGCTCGGGGACGACGTCAGCAGGGTCCTGCGACTCCGTCCGCGCGCGCTGGTCCAGCTCCTGGGCCTGTGCCGGCTCCGACTTCTCGCGCTCCTCGCGCTTGCCCCGCTTGGGCTTGGCGCCGAACGTGAAGGCGTTGACGACGTCGGCGAAGCTGTCGTCACCGGAGTTCTGTCGTCTTCGGTCTCGGCGTGGGTAATCCGAGCGTCTGCTCATCGTTTCCTCACACCAGTTGACCCGAAGCAGTGTTGGCGTTGTTCTGCAGCTGGGTGCGGATCTCCGGGGTGAGCATCTGGCCGACTCGCTCGACCAGCATGGTCATCTCGTAGGCGATCAGCCCCATGTCGCACTGCGGCGCGGCGAGCACCGTCAGGCACGAACCGTCGCTGACGCCCATCTGCAGCAGGGTGCCACGATCCATCTCCACGATCGTTTGCACGACCTGGCCGGCTTCGAAGCACTTCGCCGAACCCTGCGTGAGGCTCAGCAGACCGGAGGCGACCGCCGCGAGCTGGTCGGCGCGATCCCTGGGCAGCGTCGCCGAAGCGGTCAGCACCAGTCCATCAGCCGAAACCACGATCGCGTGCGCCACACCCTGCACACGTTCGGTGAAGTCCGTGATCAGCCAGCCGAACCTGCGGGAAATGGTCTGTGCGCTCATGCAACCTCCTGTTCGTTGCCGAGATGATCACGTGTCTTGTCGCGTGTGTCCACCACTCAGCCCTCGTCCGTCATCCGGTGACGACCACGACTCACGCCACCTTGGAAGTCCGAGAGCCTGTTGCGCAAGGCGTCCGGGTCGCGCTGGAACCGCCGAGGCTGGCTCGGCTGCTGCGACTGGTCGGAGACGCTGCCCGGGACCAGGTTCGCCTTCGGCTTCCGCCGGGGCAGTCCCGCGCTGGTGAACGACGTCTCCTGCGGGTTCGCAGCGGATTCGGCGGCCTCGCGGGCCTTGTCCGCCGCGAAGTCCCATGCCTGCGCCTCCGGGGTCTGCGGGATCCACGGCTGCGCCTGCGGCAGCTCGGGAGCCTGCTCGCCCGGTTCCGGCGGCCACGGCTTGTAGGCCGATTCCGGATCGGTCCGGCCGAACTGGACGCCGTTGTGCGCGAGCTGCTTGCTGATGTCCCCCGCGCTGCGGCTCTGCGGGGCCTCGTCCGCCGGCTCCGCCGGGGACGGGTTGCGCGGCTTGCGCCGCGGCAGGCCCGAGGAGGTCAGGCTCGGCTCGTCGTCGGCCGACTGCTCGGAGGTGAACAGGGCGGAGTCGCCGTCCTTGGTCTCCGGCCAGTGGAACTCGCCGGTCTCCGAGACCGAGTCCGAGGCCGCGGGCATGAACCACTGCCCCGCCAGGTCGTTGCGCACCGGCTCGGGCGCGGACTCCTCGGCCTGGTGGTCCTGCGGTTCGTAGTCCAGCGAGGAGCCGAAGAAGCTGCTGGTCTGTGAACCCTCACCGCCGGCCGGGGTGAAGAAGTCGTTGGCCTGGCCGTCGGCTTCCGCACCGAAGTAGCCACCGTCGAACTGACCCGAGTGCTCGCCCTGCTCGTGCGGGAAGATCGGCTCGAACAGGCTGGTCGGCGCGTTGGCGTTGTAGTCCTGGTCGTACTGCTGCTCCCAGGACGGGTCCTGGCCCTGCCAGGCCGGTTCCTGCGTCTGCCAGCCCTGCTCCTCCGGCTGCTCCGCCGGGATCCGGCGCGGCAGCGGAGCACTCGTGCCCGGGAACGATCCCGAGCTCTGCAGGCCGGGCAGCGAGTGGCCGTTGACCTGCGCGGGCGGCGTCGACGGAGGCATCTGCGAGGGGCCGCCCTGCTGCGCGGAGACCACGTGCTCGGCCGGGACCAGAACCGTCGCCCGCACGCCCTCGACATCGGGGCCGCCGTGCAGCTCGACGCTGATGCCGTGCCGCGTGGCCAGGCGACCGGCCACGAACAGGCCCATCCGGCGCGAGGTCGAGATGTCGTCCTCGGCGACGCGCGACAGCCGCTGGTTGGCGTCGGCCAGGTCGTCGTCACCCATGCCGATGCCGTTGTCCAGGACGTCCAGCACGACCGTGCCGTCACCGGACTGGTAGCTGGAGACGGTCACGACGGTGTCCGGCGCGGAGAAGTTCGCGCCGTTGTCCATCAGCTCGGCGACCAGGCGCACGAGGTCGCTGGCGGTGTTGCCGCGCAGCTTCACCGACGGGGTCGGCTGGACCGCGATCCGCGGGTACTGCTCGATCTCCGAGACCGACGAGCGGAGCACGTCGGCGAGCTCGGTGGGCTGGGTGAACCGGCGGGCCAGGTCGCTGCCGGAGAGCACCATGAGGTTCTCGTTGTTCCGGCGCATCCGGGTCGCCAGGTTGTCCAGCTGGAAGAGCCTGGACAGCTGGTCCGCGTCCTCCTCGTCCTGCTCCAGCTCCTCGAACAGGCGCAGCTGGCGCTCCAGCAGCGCCTGGCTGCGGCGGGAGACGCTGACGAACGCGTCGCTGTAGCCGCGGCGCAGGTCGGCCTGCTCGACGGCCAGGCGCAGCGCCTGCCGGTTGACCTCGTCGAAGGCCCGCGCCACCTGGCCGACCTCTTCGGTGGTGCTGACCGGCAGCGGCGGGACCTCGGCCTCGGCGCCCTTGCCCTCGCGGACCGAGGTGACCGCCTGCGGCAGGTCGTACTCGGCCGCGTCGAGCGCACCGATCCGCAGCTCGCGCAGCGATCCGAGCAGCTGGCGGGTGATCATGATGATCACGGCAGCGGCGGCGATCAGCGAGGCCAGGAGCATGACCGAGTCCCAGCCGGCGCGGTCGCTGGCGTCGTCGGCCAGTCCCTGCGCGATGGTGCGGACCTCGGTCGCCAGCTCACCGCGACCGCCCTCGATGGTCTCCACGGAGCCGTTGCTGGTGGCGTTCCACGCTTCGCGCTGGACGGTGAACCCGCCGCTGGACTTGCCGTCGGTGCTCTCCACGATGACCGAGGCGAGCATCTGGTTGCGCTGCACGATCGCCGGGACCTGCAGCTGCTGCATGAGTCGCTGCTGCCAGTGCTTGGCCACGCTGGAACCGGCGTCGTTGATCTTCGACTCGAGCCGGGCGCGGGAACCGGAGAGGTTGTTGAGCGTCGGTGGGTCCAGCGAGCCGTCGCTGAGGCCCGAGAGCACCAGGGCCTGCTGCAACCGGACCTCTTCGGTCAGGCCGAGCATGTCGGTCAGCGCGGTGGCGGTGTTGGAGATCGCCGGGTCGGCGACGCTGGTGGTCAGCGCGCGGTCCAGGTTGAGCGTGGCGCGGATCGCCAGGCTGTAGGCGTCGATCGCCTGGTTCGCCGTGACCTTCCTGGCCTGAACGCCGGCGCGCAGCGCGGTCAGGCTGTCCAGTGCCCTGCGCGTCTCGGCGAAGCGCGCCTGGACGACCTCGGTGTAGACGTCGTTCTCGGTGAGGATGAGGCGCAGGTCTTCAGCGGCCTTGTCGGTGGCGCCGACCTGGTCGGTGAACTGGTTGATCTGGCCGTCTCCGACCAGGTTCTCCACCGCGCGGTTGCGCTCCAGCTGGAGACCGCTCATCAGCGGTTCCATCTTCTTCTCGGCGTCGAGCACCTTCGCGACCCGGCCGTAGTCGTCGGCCTGCTCGACCTGCCACTGAATCTGCCCGACACCGAGCGTGATCGCGAAGATGACGGGCACCAGGACGACGGCGGCCAGCTTCGTGGGCAGCGACCAGTTGCGCCACTGCAGGAAGCCGGCGGTCCGCCGACCCCCGCTCACGAGCGATCTCCCTGTGCGTCTCCGCGCTGGTCAAGCAGGCGTGTCGAACAAAGCGTAGGCGAACGGCGCATGCGTGCGGTCCCGCAATCGTCGTGCTGATGGTCTGGGGTGAAAGGCGGCCGCGTCGGGAGGACTCGGGGCCGGCGAACCAACGCGGGTCTCCGTGCCATCAAGATCTCGT
Organism: Saccharopolyspora tripterygii; assembly: GCF_054778355.1. Classification (NCBI taxonomy): domain Bacteria; kingdom Bacillati; phylum Actinomycetota; class Actinomycetes; order Pseudonocardiales; family Pseudonocardiaceae; genus Saccharopolyspora; species Saccharopolyspora tripterygii. The sequence continues at coordinate 42,325 of NZ_BAAGZP010000035.1, forward strand.
CGACACTCAGCGTCACCGATGGCTGCCCCGGCCAACACATTCCGGACACTGGTATCGAACCGTGACCCTTCCCGTTCCGACGACTACCTCTCAGTGTCCAAGCACTATATGCCCTTGGCGCAAGGAAAGCACCGGGGGCTTTTCAGCAATCCGCTACGCCAAACAGGCGAGATCACGCCGAGTGTTCGATCAGTTCGGGGGACGCCTGACGCAATTTCACCCGTTCGGCCCAAAAGAAGGCCTCAACTCTGGCCCGTGAGACGATGTAACAGCTGGTCAACGACTTCCGATCTTGAAAGCGCAGGTCCCTGACCTGGCCTTACCGACCAGTAACCGAGAGTCGCCCATCCGTCGCTGCCTGTTGACTCCGTTGCTGCTCAGACGGGTGAAATGGAGGCTTCGAAGTGTTGCTCCCCACAGTGTCGATAGAGGTAGAAGAGTGGTAAGAATTGCCCGCCTCCGCCAGCTCGGCGACCCCGGCCGGCACACCGCGAAGCCCAGGAAGGATGCATGAGCAACGCAACGCAATCCGCGCTGCGCGGTTCGCCGCGCGAGCCCGGAAATCAACGCGCGGCGTTCGGCGGAATCGAGAAGAGCGCGGTTCGCACTACCGCCGACGGGCCCGATTTCACCGCTATCCAGCAGAGCGCCGAATTCCGCAGCCTCCGCCGTCGCCTTAAATGGTTCGTTTTTCCCGCGACGGCGTTTTTCCTGATCTGGTACCTGGGCTACGTGCTGGCCGCGGCCTACTTCCCGGAAGAGCTGGCGGAGCCGGTCTACGGCGAGGTCAACGTCGGATTGCTGCTGGGAATCGGGCAGTTCGTCACCACCGTCGGGCTGACCACCCTCTACGTCCGGTTCGCCCGTCGCCACATCGACCCGCGCGTCGACGAAATCCGTGAGCAGGCCGGAGAGTTCGACCGATGAACCTTGCCCAGTCCACCGTCATCCCCGACGACAGCATCATCATCAACGTCAGCGTTTTCGCGGCGTTCGTGCTGATCACGCTGTTCATCGTCTACCGCGTCAGCAACCGCGGCACCGCCAGCGACTACTTCGTCGCGGGCAGCGCCTTCAGCGGTGCGCAGAACGGTATCGCGCTGTCCGGTGACTACCTCTCGGCGGCGTCGTTCCTGGGCATCGCCGGTGCGATCGCGATCTACGGCTACGACGGCTTCCTCTACAGCATCGGCTTCCTGGTCGCGTGGCTGATCAACCTGCTGCTGCTGGCCGAACGCACCCGCAACACGGGCCGATTCACCATGGGCGACGTGCTCAGCTTCCGGATGAAGCAGCGCCCGGTGCGCGCCGCGGCCGCGACGTCCACGCTGGCCATCACGATCATGTACATGATCGCCCAGATCGCCGGCGCCGGTGGTCTCGTCGCGCTGCTGCTCAACGTGCACGGCCATTTCGGACAGATGCTGGTGATGGCCGGCGTCGGCGCCGTCATGATGGTCTACGTGCTGGTCGGCGGGATGAAAGGCACCACGTGGGTGCAGATCATCAAGGCCACCATGCTCGTGCTCAGCGCGGTGCTGATCACGATCTTCCTGCTCGGCAAGTTCAGCTACAGCATGACCGAGCTGCTGGGAGCCGCGGCGGACAACAACCCGCACGGCCGCGCGATCTTCGCGCCCGGCACGCAGTACGGCAAGTCCGAGATCAGCAAGCTGGACTTCATCTCGCTGTCGCTCGCGCTGGTGCTGGGCGTCGGCGGTCTGCCGCACGTGCTGATGCGCTTCTACACCGTGCCCAACGCGCGCGAGGCGCGGCGTTCGGTGGTGTGGGCGACCTGGACGATGGCGATCTTCTACCTCTGCACGCTGATCATCGGCTACGGCGCCAGCGCGCTGGTGGGCACCGACGCGATCCTGGCAGCGCCCGGTGCGGAGAACTCCGCAGCGCCGCTGCTGGCCTACCGGATCGGCGGCACCGTCCTGCTGGGCATCATCTCGGCGGTCGCCTTCGCCACGATCCTGGCGGTGGTCGCAGGCCTGACGCTGACCGCATCGGCGTCCTTCGCGCACGACGTCTACGCGAGCGTCGTTCGCGGCGGTGAGGTCGATTCCGGCCGCGTGGTGTGGGTGGCCCGCATGACGGCCCTGGTCATCGGCGCCACGTCGATCCTCGGCGGCATCCTGGTGATCGGGCAGAACGTGGCGTTCCTGGTCGGTCTGGCCTTCGCCTTCGCGGCGTCGGCGAACCTCTCCACGCTGCTCTACACGCTGTTCTGGAAGAGGTTCAACACCACCGGCACCCTCTGGGGCATCTACAGCGGCTTGATCTCCTGCCTGCTGCTGGTGATCTTCTCCCCGGTCGTGTCCGGGTCCTCGGACTCGATCATCCCGAGCGTGGACTTCGCGTTCTTCCCGCTGAAGAACCCGGGCATCGTCTCGATCCCGATCTCGTTCCTGTTCGCCGCCATCGGCACCTTCGTGGGCAAGCAGGAGCGGGACGTCGAACGCCAGGCCGAGATGGAGGTCCGCTCCCTCACCGGGATCGGATCGCGCAACAGCTGACCGGTAGAAACACGAGTTCGAAGGGCGCCAGGGGACCACGTGTTCCCCTGGCGCCCTTCGTCATCGCGGACCGGGTCGATGTTGGTCGGCCCCTCACCCGCCCGAGGTGTTGCGGAACGAGTCCCGGCCGCTGCGCGTCACCGGGTTCCGTGCGTGCCCCGCACGAATTCGCCTTACCCGATCGGACACTGCTGTTCCGGGTCCTGGTCAATAAACTGGGAATCGGCCCGGACCCGCCCACACATTCGCCGAAAATCCGGTCGAAAAGCGAAAGCCCGGGCCAAGTGGGGGTTTGTGATGCGCAAGCTTCGGAATGCCCTGTTAGGCATGGCGGTGGCCGCGATCGTGCCCATCACCGGGCTCGGAACCCAAATCGCGACCATCGCCGTTGAAATCCGAGACGTCCTGGTCCAGGCCGCGCAGGCGGCTCCGGCACAGGACACCACCGACTTCCTCGCCTTCGGAACGCGGATCCGCTCAGAACCCGGCACCAGCGCATCCGTGCGTGGAATCGGCAATCCTGGGGACACCGCCACGATTCACCGCAGAATCGAGGGCGAACCCATCGTCTGCGAGGACGGCAGAACCGTGACGCAATGGCTCGACGTCACCAACGAGAGCAGCCAGATTTCAGGATTCGTGAGCGGCTGCTTCCTGTGATTCCCCATTTCTCATCCCGCCGCTGAAGCGGCCCTTCCAGCCTGCCCGCCCGAGAACCGGGCAGCCGCCGAGGAAGGTGCGCGCCCAGGCCCGGCCTCATGCAGGTCGTCGGCCACCGAAGCCGGCGACCTCGCGAGCCGCGTCCAGCGGCCTCATCCCGTCGGTGAGCCCCGGCCGTCCAGGACGGTCACCAGGCCACCGCGGGGCTCGCGGTTCCACGGCTGAGCTCCACCGCGATGATGAAGGGCCCGACCCACGGGTCCTCCCGTCCGGTGGGGCTCAGCTACCGCACACCGGACTTGATGCCTCGATCGTGGTGCATCCGGCGGAGATCGCGGGCCGATCTTCCGCTGATCCGGAATGCCTTTCCACGCCTGGGAATCCACCCATAGGTGGTGTATCCGGCGAATTCGCTGGAAACGGTTCCGCTCGGCCGCCAATCTTGCTCCAACGCGGCGAACTGCGCCGCATCCTGGATCGAATTCCCCTTCATCGAAAGGAATCCCGTCATGTCCTCCTACGCGCCCGGCCGGCCCGCGGCCGACCGCTTCCGATCCCGCTGGTCGCTCGCGCTGGGGCTGCTGCTGTCGACGGCGCTGTCGTTGGCCGCGCTGCTCGCCGGACCACCGGCCGACGCCGAGGTGTCCCGGAACACCTGCCCCGAAGGGTCTTTCTGCGTCTGGCCCGAGACAGGGTTCGGCGGTCAGCCACGCGATCTGGCGCTGCGCACCACCGGCATCGAGCAGTGCACGGCGCTCGAAACCGACTGGGAGGCTTTGTCCTTCGCCAACAACACGGGCCATCCGGTGACGGTGTACCAGGATCCGCGCTGCGACGAGGAGGCTGATTTCGACACGCACCCCACGGGTTCCCAGACGCCGCAGGCCGGATACGTGGCCCGGGCCATCAAGGTCTGGAGTCACTGACCTCGGTCGGCCAGGTTCCACACCAGGTCCAGGAGTCGTTCGGCGGAGTTCTGCCAGGTGAACTTCGCCGCCTGGGTCCGGGCCGCCGCGACCAGGTCCGCGCGCGCCTGGTCGTCCTCCAGCTCGCGCACGGCATCGGCGAAGTCCTTCGGCCTCCCCGACTCGAAGAACTTCGCGTGCCCACCGGTGACCTCGTGGAAGATCTCCAGATCGCTGCAGACCACCGGCGTCCCCGCGTTCATCGCCTCGATGACCGGCAACCCGAATCCTTCGTCCCGAGACGCCGTGACCAGCGCGCTGGCCCGGGCCAGCAGCCGCTGGTACTCGTCCTCCCCGATCCCCCGCCAGAACACCACGTCCGCGCCCGGCGGCAGCTGCTCGCGCAGCTCGGCCTCCCGCTGCGGCGCGATCCGGCTGACCAGGTGCAGCCGGTGACCAGGAAGGAAGGTCATGCCCGCCAGCAACGTCTCGACGTCCTTGTACGGCATGAACGAACCCATGTACACCAGCTCGCGCGGACCGCCGTCCGGCGCGTCCGGTGCGGCCGGTACGGCCCGGGGCTGAGGTGCGTTGTGCACGACGGTGACCGGCCTGCGAGCCAGCCGGTGACGCTCGATCAACCGCCGGGTGGTGTCGCTGACCGTCACCACGGCGTCGGCGCGGTTGAGCATCACGCGCTGCGGCCAGTACGCCTGGTGGTAGAGCCGCCAGGCCACCTTGACGGGCAGCGGGAGGAATCCCGGCGGTTCCGGGTGCCGGTAGTAGATGAGGTCGTGCAACGTGAGCACCAAGCGGTAGTCGCGGCCGAACCCGCCGATGATCTGCATCGGGCTGAACACCACGTCGGCGCCGAGGCGGTTCAGGGTGCGCGAGACCCACAGCTCGCGCGGTGACATCGGGCTGTTGATCAGCACGTGCGGAACCCCGTCGGGCAGCAGGTCGAGCTGCCGCTCGTCGTGGATCAGCATCGTCACGGGGTGGAGCTGGTGCAGCGCTTCGATGAGGCTCGCGCCGTAGCGGCTGATTCCGTCGTGCTGATCGGTGCGCGTCCACCGCGCGTCGACCACGAGCTTCATCGAGTCTGCTCCGGGATCGCGAGCCTCTCCCTGTGGTCGCAACGTCCCAGGAACCGGACGATCTCGGCCGCGGCGGCTTCGGGCGTCTCGTAGTGCACGAGGTGCCCGACGTCCGAGATCACCACGAGTTCGGCGTCCGGCAACCGGGCGGCGAGCGCGCGCTGGCCGGCCACGGGCGCGATCTCGTCGTGCTCACCCGCGACCAGCAGCACCGGCATCCGCAGCTGATCGGCGTAGTCGGTCACGGTGTGGGTCACCGAAGCCTGGAAGGACTGGTTGACCACGGCCGGCGAGTGGAAGCGGCTGAAGTGCTGCAGGTGGTTGTCGTCGATGAACCCGCGCAGCTTCTTGTCCCGGGTCCGGGTCATCGCACGGCTGGCCGCGAGCACCACCCAGCGGTTGGTCAGCAGCGAACGACCGGCGCGGGAGGGCAGCCGCTCCCCGAGCGAGTAGTAGGCCGCGGTCAACCCCGCCAGCGCCGCGTGCGGACCGCGCAGCGCGGAGGTGGCGATGGGGTTGATCAGCACCAACCGGTGCACCCACGACGGGCGGGAAGCCGCCAGGCGGGAGGCGACGATCGAACCGAACGAATGCCCGACCAGCACGATCGGCCGCTCGGCGCCGCCGAGCCGATCGATCAGCTCGGCGATCACCTCGGCGTAGCCGGCGACGTCGTGCCGCCCGGTCAAGGGCCCGGAGTCCCCGAACCCGGGCAGGTCCGGGATCACGACGCGCTTGCCCGCCAGGCCTGCCGCGATGAGCTCCAGACCGTGGTGCGTGCCGCGCAGCCCGTGCACGATCAGCACGGTGTCAGCGGTGGGGCCGAGCTCCTCGCGGTAGACCCAGTAGTGCAGGTCCGAACCGTTGATCCGAGCTACGCGCTCCTTCGGGTGCAGGTCGGGGGTGATCATGATCAGCTCGCCAGTTCGGTGCTGATCTCGTCGAGCTCCACGGCGCTGTTCGGGTCGATCACGTGGTGGTAGAGGGTTTCGAAGCGGCCGAGGATCTCATCGATGTCGTGGCGGGAGACCAAGCGCTGGCTGGCCTCGCCCATCCTGTCGATGGTGGCTCGGTCGGCCAGTACGTCGCTGATCGCGCCCGCGAGCGCATGCACGTCGCGCGGCGGGTACAGCCAGCCGTTCTCGCCCGGGCGGACCAGGTGCGGCAGGGCCATCGCGTTGGCCAGCACGACCGGGGTCGCAGCGGACATGGCTTCCATGGTCGCCAGGCTCTGCAGCTCGGCGATGCTGGGCATGCAGAACAGGTCTGCCCTGGCGTAGGCCTCCAGCAGCTCCTCGTCGCTGAGGAAGCCGTGGAAGTGAACCCGGTCGCCGACGCCGAGCTCGGTGGCCAGCTGCTCGAAGTACTCGCGGCGAGCACCGTTGCCGACGATCTCCAGCCGCGTCCGGACCTCGGTGCGCAGCAACGACATCGCCCGCAGCAGGTCGTCGATGTGCTTCTCCTCGTCGAGCCTGCCGACGAACAGCACGGTCCGGGTCTCCGGGTCCGGGTTCTGCTCGCGGTAGCGGGCGGCGGGGCGCCGGTAGCGGTCGACGTCGATGCCGCAGGACACCGGCAGCGCCGTGCGGTCGAATCCGTTGTCCTGCAGCAGTTGCACGGCGCGCGGCGTCGGCGCGGTGACCATCTGCGCCTTGCGGTAGTGCTTGATCAGGTTGTGCCAGAGCAGGCGCGCAGCCGCGTTCTGCAGGAAGGGAGGGATCTTGAAGTAGCCGAAGATGTTCTCCGGCATGAAGTGGTTGGTCGCCACGACACCGATGCCGCGCTTGCGGGCGGAGTCGATCAGGCCGCGGCAGATGAAGAAGTGCGACTGGACGTGCACGATGTCGGGCTGGATCTCCTCCAGCAGACCGTCCGCCTGCCGGGCCTGCCACGGCATCAGCCCGCGGATCGTCGGGTGGAACGGCGAGCTGTAGGAGCCCACGCGGTGCACCAGCACGCCGTCCTCGACCTCGGTGCGGGGTTCGCGGCTGTCGGAGTGGCACACCACGTGAACCTCGTGCCCCCTGGCGGACAGGCCCGTGGCGAGCCGGTGCCCGAAGTTGGCGGCCCCGTTGACGTGCGGCGGGTACGTGGTCGCACCGACCACGATCCGCAGCGGGCGCCTGCGCGACGGTTGCGAAGTCAAGAGGAACTCCCGTTAGGACGAGGGGACGTGCGGTGTCCGGCGGTACCGGTGGGAACTTCGGTGGGCGACTGGTCAGCCCCGCCAGGGGCACCCTCCAGCCTGTCCGACGTGCGCCGTTCGGTCGTGTCGGGGTGGTGCCGCGCGAGGGCGAACACCCCGGCGCAGGCCACCAGCGCGCAGACCGCCTCCGCCGCGGCGACCCAGCCGCTGACGTGGTCGGCCTCGCCGAGCAGGCCGATCCCCAGGCCGACGGCCACCAGCGGATCGATGACGGTCAAGCAGGCCACGACCAGGTCGGGCGGGCCGCTGGCGTAGGCGTGCTGCAGCAGCCAGCCGCCGGCCACCATCGCCACGGAGATGCCCAGCACGGAGAGCAGGTTGATCGCGAGCAGATCCCAGGTGCCGACCTGCTGCGCCACGGCACGGGCCATCAGCGACACGTACCCGTAGGCCACGGCGCACCCGGCGGCGAAGAGCACGCAGCGCACCTTCGAGCGGGTCGCGACCGCGACCACGCCGAGCACCAGCACGGCCACCGCGACGATCTGGGTGGCGGTGAACTGATCGGCGTCCCCGACCGGTGTGGGCGTGGCGCTGCCTGCGGCCAGCAGCACGAACACGGCCAGTCCGCCGGTCGCGGCGAGCACCGCCACGACCATGCTCGGGCTGACCTCGCGCCGGCTGTAGCCCTGCTCCCGGAAGTTGAGCAGCACGGTGATGGGCAGCGCGAGCACCCCGATGGGTTGCACGACGCTCAGCGGGGCGAGCCCCAGCGCGCACACGTGCAGTCCAGCCCCGCTGCCGAGCGCGGCCAGCCCGGCCAGCCAGCGCGGGTTGCGCACGAGCTGGGCCTGGCTGCGCAGGCCGAGGCCGCCACCGTCCATCGCGGCGTGCACCGCCGCGTGCTGCAGGCGGGCTCCCACCGCGTACCCGCAGGCGCCCAGCGCCGCCAGCACCACCGCAAGCGCGGTCATCGCAGATCACGCCCTAGCGCGCGTTGCATGACACCCTGTCCGTCCACACCGCTCAATCTCGCGTCTCGCGAGCCCGGCGCACATCCGGGGCCGGACCCCCAATTTCCCTGAGGCGAACCGTGCTCGCATTCCAGCGGCGGTTGCCACCCGCAAGCCACCCTCGTGCCGAGCCCGCGTTCTGGCTGCGAGAACCCATCTCAGAGTCACCCGGAGGGTGCCCTGAGTTGCCCCGGCTGAACCCAGGGTGATCCCGCAGTGCGGGCCAGGAGCCACAGCAAAGCACGAATTGTTCACCGCCAGGCCGACGTTGAGCGGAATTCGCGGGAACCGATCCGGTGAACACTTCTCGACGCCCCGACAAATCGCGCACGCCGATAGCGCACTTCGCGCGCACAAGTGCGTCATCCACCGGAACCACGCCGCTGACTCTAGAACAACAACGCTGAGGACTTTGTCAGCAACACATCCGACAACCGCGGTCGGCGGTCCCGGTACCACTCCCCGACAAATCGCCGAGATTGAAGCCTTTCCGCCCCGCACGCCTGGGGAGCAGGCACGTCGATCGAAATGAAGATCAACATTCGGGCCGCGAAAACGGTGACCCAAACGACATGGGGAGAACATCACGTCCACTGCGGCGATCGCGCTCAGGCACATTTCCCTCACGATGCGTGATCTGCGGCAACTACTTCCTCCGAAGGCACGTTCGGGTGAGATCATGCGGAACGTGGCTGTTCACGAAGCGGTATCCCGGAACGAGCAGAGCGAGCAGAACCGTCCGCGCACTGCGAAAGCGCTGGTCGTCGTGGCTCTGCTGGGCGCCGCTCTGCTGACCGCGCTCGCCGCCACCGCCTACACCGACGTCGGCACCATCCCCGGCCTGCCCGAGCTGCCCCCGCTGGTCCGCTTGGGCATCCCGGTGGCTCGCGCGCTGCTGGACCTGGCCGCGCTCGCCACCGTCGGACTCTCGATGCTGCCCAAGCTGCTCGGCTTCGACCAGCCCGCGCGCACCGAGCCGGTGGCCGCCCGGGCCCGCCAGCTCACCGTCGTCACCGGCCTGGTGTGGATGCTCGCCGCGCTGGTCGCGCTGGTCCTGCAGGCCATGGAAGCCAGTCCGGGCGCACCGGCCACCACCGGGCTGCTGGTCGCCTACGTCGAGAACGTGCCCGCCGGTCCCGGCCTGCTCGCCAGCGCCGGTGGCGGGCTGCTCTGCGCCGTGGTGGGGCTGTTCGCGGTGCGCTTCGGCGAGTCGGTGCCCACCGAGCTGCGCACCATCGTCGCGCTGCTCGGGCTGCTGCCGATGCCGTTGACCGGCCACGCGACCGACTGGCAGTACCACGACTTCAGCATGATCTCGATGGAGCTGCACGTGGTCGGCGCCGCCATGTGGGTCGGCGGCCTCGCCGCGGTGGCCCTGTTCGTGGCGCCGCGGCGCGGACTGCTCGCCGAGGCGGTGCCGCGCTTCTCCAAGCTCGCCGGACTCGCCCTGCTGGTGGTCGGCGCTTCCGGCCTGTTCAACGGCCTGATGGAACTGATCATCACGCCGAGCGTCGGCCTCGCCGGCCTGGTCACCACGCAGTACGGCCAGATCCTCATCGGCAAGGCGGTGTGCCTGGTCGTGCTGGCCGTGATCGGGGCCCAGATGCGATTCCGGCTCCTGCCGCGCATCGCACGGCAGGAGCCGACGGCCTTGCTGACCTGGGTGATCTTCGAAGTCGCGGTGATGGGCGTCGCCTACGGCCTCGGCGTCGTCCTCTCCCGCGCCCCGCTCATCGTGTGACCGGTCGCGGACGCGACACGGTGTGACCCGGTCGCGTCCGCGTAGTGCGGGTCGCGGACGCGACCGGGGCTGGCTCAGTCGCGGACGCGCCAGTCGCGCACCGTGGCCAGGTATTGCTCGATGCGCCGGACGCCACCCGAGCCGAGGTGCTCGAACAGCCACCACAGCACGGCCAGCAGCACCACCACGTACAGCGCGGAGGCGAAGTCCGACGGCGGCGCGGCGATGTAGGCGTGCTGCAGCCACAGCGCCGCGTAGGCCGCGGCCGTGACCGCCACCGCCCCGGCCAGCGGGCGCAACCGCGTCACCAGCTGGCAGGACAGGTCGATCGCCAGCGCCCCGATCAGCAGGAAGAACGGCACCGTGGAGAGCGGGAACCCGGCGGCGGCCAGCAGAACCCAGGCCACGCAGCGGAAGGCGAGGTAGCCGGCCGCGACCGTCGTGGCCGTCCAGCGGCGCCCGACCAGGATCCGCGCGAGCAGCAAGGTGCCCAGCCCGGTCAGCACCGCCCAGGTCGGGTAGAGCCAGTCGGGCGTGGGAAGCGTGAAGTTCTCCACCGCGATGTAGTCCAGCGGCCGGTGGAGCTGGTCGGCGGCGAACTGCAGCAGGCTGTCCTCGGCGTAGGGCGTCCCGCGCTCCCACGCCGCCAGCCCGAGCACGCCGTACTCCTGGTGCTGGTTGAGGAACATGAAGTTGTCGATCACGGTGAACCACAGGAAGCACGCGACCGGGTAGTAGTACCGGTCGGTGCGGCCGAGCCGGTTCCAGCCCACCAGCAGGCCGATGCTCATCATCCCGGTTCCCAGGTAGAGCAGGGCGTGCGACGGGCTCCAGGCGGTGATGTCGAGGCCGTTGACCCGGTGGTTGATCACGTCCAGCGGCGCGGCGACCAGGAAGATCCCCAGACCCCACTGCATCCAGCGCAGCGTGGTCTTGTCGGCGCCGATGCCGGTGTAGCTGTGGTAGACGACCAGCCCGATCACCATCACCGTGCCGACGGTGTTGAGCAGGTGCGGTGGCGCGAGGTCGTCCCGCAGCCACCGGAAGTGCCAGGAGATGTCCCAGGTGGCGCCGAGGATCTTGAACACCATCGCGACGACCCACCAGCGGTACAACGCCCTGACCAGCTCGACCGGTGCGTCCCGGCCGGGTTCACCGCGGGTCCAGCTGGACCGGACCAGCGCAGCGACGTCCGCCATCGCGTTCACCTCCACCTCGGGTGATGTTCACCAAAACGGTAACCCGAGTTGATCGCGGGAGAACCGGGAACCGGCTTTTCCGGACGAACCTTTTCCCAATGGAGATCTGCGCGGGACAACATCTCCGCGTGGCGCGGGTTTTCGCGTTCTCCCCGTCAGATCAACGCTTTTCGCGCTCCCACGCGCAGCGGCCCGGACGATGAGCCGTCCGGGCCGCTGGGGAACGCGGGGCCGCCTGCGCCGAAGCGCCCGCTGCTTCGCTATCGGGGAATCTTGAGGACCTGACCGACGTAGATCAGATCGGGATCGGCGATCCCGTTGACGCGAGCGATCTCCCGCCAGTCGACGCCGACCTTGGCCCCGACTCCGGAGAGGGTGTCGCCGGGTTGCACCACGTAGGTCTCCTGCGGTGCGGGCGCAGGCGGCGGAGGCGCACCGGCTCCGGTGAGCACCTCCACCGGCACCAGTGAGACGTTGAGGTCGGTGTCGGCGGCGATGCCGGGCACCTTCCCGTCCGAGGCGTGCTGGTGCACGACCACGCGGTCGGTCATGTAGCCGGGTTCGCCGGGGTTGCGCCCGTAGTGCGCGACCCACAGGAACACACCCGGATCCACCCAGGTCTCCGGCGCGATCTTGTCCTGGAACCAGGAGCTGGAGGCGTAGACGACGATCTCGTGGCGGCCGGTGTGACCGCGGAGGGCGTCGATGAATCCCTTGATCCACCCGCCCAGGTTGGGCGCGTCGGTCTCCATGTCCAGGCACGGCGGGAGGTTGCCGGGACCGGCCGAGTTCGTCCGCGCGAGCTGCGCGGCGAAGTCGGCGGCTTCCTGCTGCGGCGTGTTGGTGTCGGGTCGCGCGAAGTGGTAAAGCCCGGTGACCATGCCGGCCCCGCGCGCGCCGTTGAGCTGGGAATCGAGAACGGGACTGACGTACCCGATGCCTTCGGTCGCCTTGACGTAGGTGAAGACGTACCCGGCGCCGCGCACCGCTCCCCAGTCGGGCTCCCCTTGGTACCTCGCCACATCGATGCCGGGAATGCGTTCGGCCATGATTTACCCCCTGCACTTCTGGCCTCTGCCGCTGCTCAAACTATCGAAGTCCGATAAACCGCCAGTTCCGCCATTCGGGTTAAGATCGCCGTTCGAAAGAGCCGGGAAAGCTCTACTAATGCAATCAATGCGTATTCCTACTCGCCTGATCTAGTGACGCACTGCTCCCAGTCGCGAGTTTTCTTCACTAGATGCACAGTGGGGCGGAGCCCGCGGTCCGCCGCCGTTTCTCCGGCGCGGGCAACCATTTCCGGCTGCGGGCGTCTTCCAAGTGCAGAGCAATGACCGAACCAACCCGCTGGGGCGGCGGGAACGGGGGTGATGGCCGTGAACCGGCGCATCGGAGCACGCATTCTGCAGACGTCCGCCGGCCTGCTGGCCGCCGGAGCACTGGCGGGCGCGGCCCTGCCTGCTCAGGCGCAGGACGCACCGCAGACGCCGCGTGATCCGCGCTGCCACACCTCCCAGCTCACCGGCAGCATGTCGCCGGTCGAGGCCGGGGCGGGCCAGCGCTACGCGGACCTGTCGCTGACCAACTCCAGCGATCAGTTCTGCACGCTCTACGGCTACGGCGGGATGCAGCTGGTGGACGCCGCGGGCAACCCGCTGCCCACGAACGTCACCCGCACGCCGAACCCGGGACCGGCGCTCATCGACCTCCCACCCGGCGCCTCGGCGTCCGCGACGCTGCACTGGACCGCGGTGCCGCACGAGGGCGAGGGCGACCCGTGCCAGCCCTCCCCCACGGGCCTGCAGGTCATCCCGCCGGACGAGACCGAGTCGCTGCCGGTCACCTGGACCGGAGACGTGGTCTGCGGCGGCGGGGCGATCGGCGAGAGCGCCTACCACTAGGGCTGCTCGCGTCGACGTTCTCGACGCGATCCGCTGAGAAGACATGTCGATCACCCTTGAGGTGGTGGCCGGATCAGCACCGGTGTGCTGGGGTGGCGACATGATCGAGTCAACGGACCGCGAGGTAGCGGGGAGCCTGGGCACGCTGGCCGTGCAGGAGTGGTCATCGGACAACCCGGGGTGGATCGCGCTGATCTCGCACGGCTACGGCGAGCACTCCGGGCGTTACCAGTGGGTCGCGGAACAGCTGGTCCACTCGCGCGCGTTGGTCTGGGCACCGGACCACCTCGGCCACGGGCGCTCGCCGGGCGACCGGGTCTACTTCGAAGACGCCGAGGCCTTGATCGCCGACCTGGAGGCGCTGCGCCGGGAGGTCACCGCGCAGCACCCGGATCTCCCGGTCGTGCTGATCGGGCACTCGATGGGTGGCATGCTCGCCGCCCGCTACGCGCAGGAGCACCAGCGGCACCTGGCCGCCCTGGTGCTGTCCGGCCCGGTCCTGGGCACCTGGCACGTGCTGGACCTCCTGGAGCACGACGAGATCCCGGACACGCCGATCGAACCGACGACGCTCTCCCGCGATCCCGAGGTCGGCGCGGCGTACCTGGGCGACGAGCTGGTCTGGCACGGTCCGTTCAAGCGCGCCACGCTCCGCGCCATCGACGACTGCCTGCTCGCGATCAACGAGGGCCCGACGCTGGAGATCCCGACGCTGTGGATCCACGGCGAGGACGACGAGCTGGTCCCCGAGGCCGACACCCGGACCGGGATCGACCGCATCCGCGGAAACGAGTTCCACGAGCACATCTACCCGAGCGCCCGCCACGAGCTGTTCAACGAGACGAACAAATCCGAGGTCATGACCGATGTCCGCAACTTCATCGGACGAGCGCTGAATTCTTAGGAGTCGTTTCAGAATGCGGCGGAGCCGTTGCCTCAGGTGTGGGACTCAGCCCGCACCGCCGCGGGTTCTCACACGTCGTCTGGCGAGTACGCCGCGACGCCGTGTATTGGCATACATCAGGAGTGGCGCACGGAGTCCAGGCGGCGTGTGAGGTTCCGCTACCCGCACCGCCAAGCAAGGCGATTCTGCAATGACTCATTAGATCAGATAATAATGCTGACGATCATTACCTGATCGAGTGAGGCGTGTCGCTTGCGTTTGCAGGCCGCCGACCTGCCGGGCAGTTTTGAGCCCGGAGAGCAGGGGGCTGCCATGAACGTCGCGCGCGCACAAGATCTGATCGGGACACCGGTGTTCGACAGCGAGGGGAATCGCGTCGGGCGAGTCGGCAACGTCTACGTCGACGACCACACCAACCAGCCGGAGTGGGTCACGGTCCGGATCGGCTTCTTCGGGATCAAGGAGACCTTCGTGCCGCTCGACGGCGCGACCACGGCGGAGAACCGGCTGGAGCTCCCGGTCTCCGGGGACCGGGTCCGCAACGCCCCGAACGTCGAGGCCGAGGGCGGCAGGCTCACCGACACCGAGGGCCGCGACCTCTACGCGTACTACGGGCTGGCCGACCCCGACGAGAGCGATACCAAAAACTGATCTTCTCGGACGTTCGAACCCGAGTGCGGATGCGGAAGAATCTTCCGCGATGGATGCGCACAGCGAGCTCGAACTGCTCATCACGGTGGTCGTCGGTGCCCAGGACGAACCCAGCGCCCGCGAGGCCTGCGGCGACCTGGTCAGACGCATCGGCGGGCAGGTCATCACCGTCGCCGACTGCTCCGACGAGGAGCCCGGCTGCTGGTCGCTGACGATGAGCCGCGGCACCGGGGAGACCGGCTGGCACGTGGCCGCGCTGTCGCGCGTGGTGCGCAACTTCCTGCGCGAGCTCGGTCCGGAGTGCGGACGGCATCGCGTCGCCTGCGCGCCGCCGACGGCATGGGCAGTGGTGGACGACCCCGAGCTGGTCGGTGAGCTGGTCCCGGCCGGTGAGCGCCTGCTGGTCGAGACGTGGTCCGGGGACGACGAGGACACCCGTCCGGATCACCACGAATCCACAGTAGACAACTAAGTCCAACATGCTTGCCAGGTATGACCGAACAATGATCAACAAGGGCGGCCCGCCCGAGCGGTGATCTTGCCCGGGCACTACCTTGTGAACCGTTACAGAGTCGTACCGCCCTTGGAGAGGACCGCATCCAAATGGCAGGCGTCGAAGAAGTTCGCGCAGGCATTTCGCTGGCCAACCAGAAGATGCAGGAAGGTGTCGCCGCCCTCCAGCAAACGACGCTCGTCCTCGAAGAGGCGCAGGCCGCGCTCTCCGGGGCCATCCAGGGCACCGCGCAGGACGAGATGCAGCACGCCTACGGGATGCTCGCCGAGGTCCTGCAGACCCTCGGCGGCGCTCAGGGCACGCTGTCGGCGACGATCTCCTCCACCGAGAGCTACGCCGGGCGCCTGTAGTCGTGTCCTCGCTCGACGAACTCCTCCAAGTGCTGCAGGGCATCGAGCGCCAGCTCGAAGAGGCCGGGGCGCACCTGGGCACCTGCCAGGGAAAGCTCGACGAAGCGCGGCAGGCGCTGGTCCGGCTCGATCCGGAGCATCCGGAGACCGTCCTCCCGCCGGGGCTCCCTCGAACGCATGACCAGGTTGAGCGCGCGCAGCGGCTGATCGACCTCGTCCTGAACACGATCCGCGACTTCGCCACCCGTTTGTAGGATGATCGGCCGAAGCGCGGAACACCTTCCCACTGCGCGATATTCACGCTCGTGCATGGGTTGGGCAGGGCATATTTCGAGGTGGTACTTTGATCACGTTCCGTAACTCGGCCTCCGAGGTGGCGTGTTGTGAAACGCAGTGACCGGCGAAGCCGCATCGAATCGGCCTTCGAGCACCTGCGCAGCAGCATCTCCGCCGCACTCGGCGCCACCGAGAACGCACACCGGGAAGTGCTCGACACCTGCGCCGAGCAGGAGTACGCGCTGCGCATCGCCCAGGTCGGCGCGGCCGAAGCCGAACGCGAACCGGAGCAGATCGCAGACGACCCGGCCGACCCGCACTTCCGATCCGCGCTCACCCGGGCGCTGAGCGCGCGCGACGAGATCTTCCGGGACTGGACCGAGCAGGGACCGCCCTCGCTGGAGAAGCTGGTCACCGCGAACTCCCCCGGCAGCGCGTCGGAGCCGTTCGAGTCCTGGCTCGGCGAGTTCGGCGGCGGCGACGTCGCCCACCCGCCCGAGCTGTGGCGCATCGGCACCGCGAGCATCCCCGATTCCCCGCAGTCGCCGCCGTTCCCGGCCGTCGTGCCCGCGCTGGACTTCGCGCACCTCCGCATCACCACCGACGAGGTGCCGGAGACCGCGGAAACCCTGGTGCAGAACCTGCTCCTGCGGATCGTCAGCCACTTCGAGCCCGGTCAGGTGCGCATCCACAGCTGGGACGTCGCGCGGCTGACCGGCACCTTGCCGGACCTGCACCCGCTCAGCAGCGCCGGCCTGCTCACGGCCCACGACTCGACGCGTCTGAGCGACCTGCTGGAAGTGCTCTCCGACCACATCAAGCGCATCCACTCCGGCGCGCTGCTCGGCGAGCACACGACGCTGCGCGCGCTGGCCGCCGCCCACGGTCGCCGGAGCGAGCCGTGGCGGATCGCGGTGCTGTTCGGCAACGGCCAGCCCCTGCGCGAGGAGCAGCAGCAACAGCTCCAGCGGATCGCGCGCAACGGCCTGGCCTGCGGCATCCAGCTGATCACCGTCGACCTCCCGCTGACCGTCAACAGCTCCATCGAGTCGATCTCGCTGATCGGCGAGAACCGCGCGCGCACCAGCATGACCGGGCCCGAAGCCGTGGTGGCGCTGGACGAACCGCCGTCGCGCGGCACGGCGGCGAAGGTCTGCGGGGCCATCGCGACCGAGTTCGAGTCCCGCCGAGCGCGGGTCCGGACCTTCGACGACCTGCTGCCCGACGAGCTGTGGCAGTGCCACTCGCGTTCCGAGCTGCAGGCGCCCGTCGGCTTCGACGAGGGCGAAGAGGTGTGGGTGCGGCTCGGGGACGCCAGCCCGCACACCCTGATCGGTGGGCCGAGCGGATCGGGCAAGACGAACTTCCTCTACAGCATGCTCGGCGCCATGGCCGCCCGGTACTCGCCGGACGAGTTGGAGCTGCACCTGCTGGACTTCAAGGAAGGCGTGTCGTTCGCGCAGTTCACGCCGGGCAGGCGGGACCCGAGCTGGCTGCCGCACGCGAAGCTGGTGGGCGTCAACGTCAACACCGACCGCGAGTTCGGGCTTGCGCTGCTGCGGTTCCTCGCCGACGAGATGCGGCGGCGCGCCGACGTCGCCAAGCGCTACGAGGTCACCAAGCTCGAAGAGCTGCGGGCCGAGGACCCCGAGGGCAAGTGGCCGCGGATCGTCGCGGTGATCGACGAGTTCCAGTACCTGTTCGCCGACCGCGACCCGGTGACCGCGCAGGCGACCAAGCTGCTGGAAGACGTTGCGCGACGCGGTCGTTCGCAGGGCATCCACCTGGTGCTGGCCAGCCAGGACGTCTCCGGGATCGAGGCGTTCTGGGGCAAGCCGGCGATCTTCGAGCAGTTCATCCTGCGCATCGCGCTGCCCAAGGCACGCCGGGTGCTCACCGAGCACAACCAGGCGGCGATGGAGCTCCCGCGCTGGCACGCCGTGGTCAACCACGAGTCGGGCGTCAAGCACGGCAACGAGATCGCCCGCGTCCCGGACGCCACCGCCCGCGACACCTTCCACGAACTGCAGCAACGCCTCTGGCAGCAACGCGCGGCCGGATCCCACCCGCCGCGGCTGTTCGACGGTTCCAACCTGCCGAAGCTCAGGTCCCTGGACGAGTTCCGGAAGATGATCGCGCCGGTCAGCACTCCGCGCGCGCTGCTCGGGCAGATCATCGACGTCGAGGGAACGGCCGCCGCGGTGCGGCTGTCGCGCTCGCCGGGCCGCAACATCGCGGTGATCGGCTCGGTCCGCGAGGACACCACCAGCGCGCTGGGCGCGGCGGCGCTGTCGCTGTCGCGCCAGCACGAGCCGGGCAAGATCCGGTTCACCATCGGCTCGCTGCTCGACGACGTCGACGAGGACGCCCGCGCCGTGATCGAGGAGCTCCGCGAACGCGGCCACGAGGTCGACGTGGTGGGCCTGGACGACATCTCCGCGACGCTCGACCGCATCGCCACCGACATCGACGCCGGTGCCGCTCCGGTCCGGCACTGCGTGGTGCTCTACGCCGTCGACGCCGCGCAGACGACGCTGGAGCGCAAGGACCCGGTGACCAGGGCTTGCGCGCTGGACTCGCTGCGCAAGATCCTCAAGCAGGGACCCGAGTCCCGGGTGCACGTGATCGGCTGGTGGCGCAGCGTGCAGCGGGTGAAGAACACCCTCGGCATGGGCCCGGTGGACGACATCGGCGCGTGGGTGGCCTTCGACGTGCACGGGCAGGAGCTCAGCGCGTTCGCCGCCGGCCAGCCGGTCAACTGGTCGCCGCGGTCGCGTCGCGGACTGTTCTTCGACCGCTCGGTGCACTCGCGTCCCGAGGTCGTGCTGCCGTTCGACCTCGGCGGATCTCCGCCCGTTCCCGCCCAGCGCTCGATGGAATCGGATGCCGACGTGCGGGAGGAAGCCGGTGACTGAGACTGCGGCGGAGCGCTACCGCGAGCTGACCGCCCTGGCCACGGCCGCGGGCAAGGAGCTGCGCAAGCAGGAGCGCGACAGCGCCAAGGAGCTCGGCGACGCGGTCGCGGCGGGCACCAAGCGCAAGGAGGAGTCGGAGGCGACCCGCGACGAGCTGGTCGCCGAGTTCAAGCGGCTCTGGAAGTCGGCGATGCAGATCGTCTGGGACGAGCGGTGGTTGCGCTCCTCCGGCGTCCCCGCCGCTGATCGCGACGCTCCCGACGCGTCGCCGTCGCAGTCCCGCCAGGAGGCTCACGAAGCCTTGGAAGCGCTCCGCGACACCATCGCGAAGCCCCGCCTCTCCCTCCCCCGACGCCGCAAGTGACCCACCCCGGGCTCGGAGGGGCGACGTGCTCGGCAGTTCCCAGTTTTAGTCCAAACTGAGCGGACATTTCGGGCACGAAGGGTCCTCGGTTTGGACTAAAACTGGGAATTCCCACCATCGTGCGCGACGTGGCCTCTCGTCGGGGCGGAATAGGCTGGGGGCGTGGAGGAGTTGGGGTCCGCTGCGGAGGTGGCCGCGGCGTCGTCGGATCTGATGGTGCGGTGGGCGGCCCAGGCGCTGGAGCCCGGGTACCCGCACGAGCGCGGGAGCGCGTGGCGGCACCGCAGCGCGGTGGCGGTCTTCGCGCCCCGGCTGAACCGCGCCGACCGCGTCGTGCACGCAGGCGGCGAGGACGACGTCGTGGCGCTGCTGGAGACGATCTCCCCCGCCCTGTCCGGCCAGAAGGTCCGGTTCCTGGCCGGGGCTCCCCTGGCCGCGCGGGTCGCCGACCGGCTCGGCTTCGAGGTCCTGGCGACGTTCGGCTGGATGCACCTCGACGCCGCTCCACCGCGGGAGCTCATCCCCGACGCCGAGTGGCTGACCGAGGCCGACGTCCCCGCCATCGACGCCCTCCTGCGCGAGGCCAACCCCGGCTCGTACCTGTTCCCCGGTGATCCCGGCGCCGTGCGCTGGGCCGGGATCCGCGACGCCGACGGGACACCGGTCTCGGTGGCCGGCGACTCCTGGCCCGCCCCCGGCATCCGCTACATCTCCGGCGTCGCCACCCACCCCGCGCATCGTGGCCGGGGCCTGTCGACGCAGCTGTGCACCTTCCTGACCCGGGAACTGGCCGCGCACGGCGACGTCGTGCTGATGGCCGACGAGGACAACGAACCCGCTCTGCGGGTGTACCGGGGACTCGGATACCGGTACACGCCGATCTCGGCTAGTCGCGGATCAGCTTGCCCGGGTTGAGGATTCCGGTCGGGTCCACCGCGCGCTTGGCCGCCGCGAGCACCGACGTGCCGACCTCGCCGATCTCCGCGCCCAGCCAGGGCCGGTGGTCGACGCCGACCGCGTGGTGGTGGCTGATCGTGCCGCGACCGGCGATGGCGTCGCAGGCCGCCTCCTTGGCCCGCTGCCACTGCGCGAGGGCCTGCCCGGAATCGCGCGGGGCCAGCACGGTGAAGTACAGCGAGGCACCGGTCTCGTAGGCGTGCGAGACGTGGCACATCACGATCGGCGGCTTGCTGCCCGCCTGGAGGTTGCGCACCAGCGCCGTGCGCACTGCCGAGCGCAGCTCGCTCAGGCCGCTCCAGTGCGTCGCGGTCTCCAGGGTTTCCACGCACACACCGCGGTCGAGCAGCGCGTCCCGCTGCCGGGGCCCGGAGAACCGGTGCGACTTCCAGGACTCGCCCGCTGCCCGGCCCAACCGCACGGTCCGGACGTCGCGCAGCGCGCGCAGCGTGGCCGCGCGGCGCTGCTTGAGCTCGGTGCGGGACCCCGCCTCCCAGCCGAGGACCAGCAGGCACGGGTTGCGAACGCCCTTGGCGCGCAGGACGTTCGCCAGCGCACGCGCCTTGAGCTGACCGGCCATCGCCAGCTGGACCTCGGTCTCGGTCGGGTCCGACAACCGCGTGACGTCGGCCAGCACCCGGTCCTGCGCGAGCGCGCGCACGGCGTCGGTCCCGACCTGCCAACCGTCCACCACGAGCGCCTCGTAGCGGGTGCGCCTCGGCGCCGGGCGGACGCGGACGGCGACCTCGGTGATGACGCCGAGGCTCCCCTCGCTGCCGATGGCCAGGTGGCGCAGGTCGGGCCCGGCCGCTGACGCGGGTGCGATGCCGAGCTTCCACTCACCTGCGGGTGTCGCCAGCCGCACGCCCTCGATCATGTCCTCGAACCGCCCGTAGCCGGAGGACGCCTGGCCGGCCGAGCGGGTGGCGGCGAACCCGCCGATGGTGGCCCGCTCGAAGGACTGCGGGAAGTGCCCGAGCGTGAACCCGTGCGCCGCCAGCAGTGATTCGGCCTCGGGCGCGCGCATCCCGGCCTGCAGCACGGCGATCCGCGAATCCGGGTCGAGCGAGACCAGGCGATCGAGCCGCACCAGGTCGAGGGCGACCACGGCGCTCTTGCCTCCGCGCAGCGCGTCGACCCCACCCACGACGGAGGTCCCGCCGCCGAAGGGGACCACCGCGATGTCGTGACGGGCGCAGATCTCCAGCACGCCCTGCACCAGCTCCGGGTCCGATGGCAGCAGCACCGCGTCCGGGACCGCGAGCTCGGCGCCCTCGCGCCGGCGCATCAGGTCGCTGTAGGACATGCCGCCGGAGCGCCCGAGCCGCGATGCGGCGTCGACGAGCACGTGGGCTTCGCCCAGCAGCGCTTCCAGTTCGGCGCGCGGGGTGTCGGCGAGGGAACATCCGGGCACTTCGAGCAGGGACGCGGGCACCGCCGGGGTGGTGGTCTCGACGAGTCCGATGCGGTGCCGCAGCCAGCGCAGCGAGGCCGACGACAGTGGCGCGGCGGCCGCTCCGGACGAGGTCCAGCTGCCGCGAAGGGTGTGTTCGATCTGCCCGTTCACAGCTAGAGTGTGACACATGCAGTCGGATTGTCACAGCATCGAGCGCGCCGCCCCCCGTCCCGTCGGCACCGGCAGGCGCCAGGCGGCCAACCGGGTCTCCGACGCCGACCTGCTGCGGGCGGCGCGCGAGTGCGTGCTCGCCCACGGCGTCCGCCGGACGACGCTCACCGAGGTCGCGCGCGTCGCAGGCGTCAGCCGGATGACGCTCTACCGGCGCTTCCCCGACGTCGGCGGCATGGTCACCACCCTCGTCACCGTCGAGTTCGGCGAGGTCCTGCAGCAAGCCCGCCGAGCCGCCGGAACCGGCGACGCGCGCCAACGCCTGGTCGGCGGCATGGTGCGCGGCATCAGACTGCTGCACGAAGCCCCGCTGCTGCAACGAGTCCTGGAAACCGACTCCGAACTGCTGCTCCCCTACCTGGTCGAGCGGCTGGGCAGCACCCAGGTGGCGGCCGACGGCTTCATTCGCGAGCATGTGGCCGCCGGGCACGACGACGGGTCGATCCGTCCCGGCGACGCGGCGGTGCAGGCCCGCTCACTGCTGTTGCTGACCCAGTCGTTCGTCATCTCGGCGCGCCCGGCAGCGAAGGACCTCGAACTCGACGCGCTGACGGACGAACTGGCCCTCCTCCTCGACGGCGCTCTACGGCCAAGGAGCCCTTCATGATCACCACTCCGCTGCCCGCCGGTTCGCTGCGCGCCACCTCGCTGAACTCCGCGCGGTTGCGGACCGACCTGCGCACCGCGGCCGAGCAGGAAGTCGACCTCCTCGTCGTCGGCGGCGGCGTCACCGGCACCGGGGTCGCCCTCGACGCTGCCGCGAGGGGACTGTCGGTCGCGCTGGTGGAGGCCGAGGACCTCGCGTGGGGCACGTCCCGCTGGTCCAGCAAGCTCGTGCACGGCGGTCTGCGCTACCTCGCCCACGGCGACGTCGCGCTGGCGCGGGAGAGCGCGGTGGAACGCCACGTCCTCATGACCCGCACAGCACCTCACCTGGTGCGTCCGCTCCCCCAGCTCATCCCGCTGCACGAGGAGATCTCGCGCCGCCAGGAAGTCGTCCTGCACGCGGGATTGCACGCCGGCGACGCCCTCCGACGCGCCGCGCGGACACCGTCGGAGGTCCTGCCCGCGCCCAAGAAGATCCCTTCAGCCGAGGCACTGGCGCTGGTTCCCGGCCTCCGCCCGGCCGGGCTGCGCGGCGGACTGCTGAGCTTCGACGGCCAGCTCGTCGACGACGCCCGGCTCGTGGTGGCCCTCGCCCGCACCGCCGCCGGGTTCGGCGCGCGCGTCCTCACCCGCTGCGAGGTGACGTCCCTCGACGGCAGGGGCGCCGACGTGGTGGACCGCCGCAGCGGTGAATCGCTGCGCCTGCGCGCGCGGTCGGTCGTCAACGCCGCCGGGGTGTGGGCCGGAGGGCTCGTGCCGGAGGTCGAGCTGAGCCCGTCGCGCGGATCGCACCTGGTCGTCGACGCCGACGCCGCGGGCGTGGCCGGAACCGCGGTCGTGGCACCGGTGGCGGGCGGTTCCGGGCGGTTCCTGCTGCTGATCCCGCTGCCCGACGGCCGCGCGATCCTCGGGCTGACCGACGAGCCCGCTCCCGGCCCGATCCCCGCCGTCCCGGAAGTTCCCGAGTCCGACGTGGACTTCTTGCTCGCGGGGATCAGGGACGTGCTCGGCGCACCGCTGACCCGCGAGCACGTCCTCGGCTCCTTCGCCGGTCTCCGGCCGCTGCTGCAGCAGGACGGCAAGGCCTCGGCGGATCTCTCCCGCCACCACGCGGTGCTGACGTCGGAGGAAGGGATCATCACGGTCGTCGGGGGCAAGCTCACGACCTACCGGAAGATGGCCGCCGACGCGGTGGACGCCGCGGTCAGCACCTGCGGCCTGCCGGCAGGACCTTCCCGCACCACCGAGATCGCGCTGGTCGGCGCCGCGCCCCGCCGCCACCTCACCGATGTGGAGGCTCCCGCCACCCTCGTCGCCAAGTACGGCACCGAAGCCGCTCGCGTCGCGGCCCTCACCGAGCTCGACCCCGACCTCGCCCGGCCGGTGGCAGAAGGCCTGCATCTCACCGCGGCCGAGGTCCTGTGGGCGGTCCGGCACGAAGGGGCCCTCGACGCCGACGACGTCCTCGACCGCCGGACCCGCCTCGGCCTCGACCCCACCGCCCGCGCGAAGGCGCTGCCCGCGGTCGACGACATCGTCGCCCGCGCCCTGGCCGGCATCGATCCGGCCTGAAGACGCTGCTCACGGTCGCAGAAAGGCCCCGGGGCCGGCCTTCTCGGCCGGGCTCTCCGGGGCCCATTGCGAGGTCAGCGGCCGTGGCCACCGACTGGATTCAGGTAACGATTCAGATCAGCGCTGGTCCATCGGCTTGTAGGAACGCTCCGGCGCACCGGTGTAGACCTGGCGCGGACGGCTGATCTTGCGAGCCGGGTCCTCGATCATCTCGCGCCAGTGCGCGATCCAGCCGGGAAGCCGGCCGAGCGCGAACAGCACGGTGAAGAACTTCGTCGGGAAGCCCATCGCCTTGTAGATGAGGCCGGTGTAGAAGTCCACGTTCGGGTAGAGCTTGCGCGAGACGAAGTAGTCGTCCGACAGCGCGCGCTCTTCCAGCCGCAGCGCGATGTCCAGCAGCGGGTCGTTCGCGCCCAGCTTGGACAGCACCTCGTCGGCGGTCTTCTTGATGATCGCCGCGCGCGGGTCGTAGTTCTTGTAGACCCGGTGCCCGAAGCCCATCAGGCGAACGCCGGGCTCCTTGTTCTTCACCCGCTCGACGAACGCGTCGACGTCGCCGCCGTTGTTCTTGATGCCTTCCAGCATCTCCAGCACCGCGCTGTTCGCGCCGCCGTGCAGCGGGCCGAACAGGGCGTTGATGCCGGCCGAGACGCTGGCGAACATGTTGGCCTCGGACGAGCCGACCATCCGGACCGTCGAGGTCGAGCAGTTCTGCTCGTGGTCGGCGTGCAGGATGAACAGCAGGTCCAGCGCGCGGGCCAGGGTGGGGTCGACCTCGTAGGGCTCGGCGGGGAAGCCGAAGGTCATCCGGAGGAAGTTCTCCACCAGGCCCAGCGAGTTGTCCGGGTACAGGAACGGCTGGCCGACCGACTTCTTGTAGGCGTAAGCCGCGATCGTGGGCAGCTTCGCCAGCAGGCGGACCGTGGACAGCTCGACCTGGTCCTTGTCGAACGGGTTGAGGCTGTCCTGGTAGAAGGTCGACAGAGCCGAAACCGCCGACGACAGCACCGGCATCGGGTGCGCGTCGCGCGGGAAGCCGTCGAAGAACTGCTTGAGGTCTTCGTGCAGCAGGGTGTGCCGGCGGATGCGCTCGGAGAACTCGTCGTGCTCCTGCTGGGTCGGCAGCTCACCGTAGATCAGCAGGTAGCTGACCTCGATGAAGTTCGACTTCGCCGCGAGCTCCTCGATGGGGTAGCCGCGGTACCGGAGGATGCCGGCGTCGCCGTCGATGTAGGTGATGTCGGAGTTGCAGGCTGCGGTGTTGACGAAACCCGGATCCAACGTCACCAAACCGGTTTGGGACAGCAGCTTGCCGAGGTCGACACCGGGCGAACCTTCGGTGGGTTGCGTCACCTGCATTTCGTGCTCGCCGGCGTCATAGCGCAGCGCGACGGTACGTTTGGCGGTCACGTCGTCGGGCATTCGGGAACCTCTCGCGCTCGTCAAGGGGGGCGTGGCGACGACCGCGATTGCCAGCCAAGCGGCAGGGCTTCGTGTCGCCCGCGCTCCGGGTCGGGGTGTCCGAACCGTCGCAGCACCACCCCGTTGGGGTCCTGTCAGTAGTCACGCTAGACCGCAAGAGGCCCCCCGCGCAGCAATCGCGTTTCCTCTTTTTTGCAGGTGGGACCACGATCACATCACACTTGCCGGTCGGCGGAGCGCCAATGTCGACGCTCCGCCACCGTCTGGCACCACCATCGTGACCACGAGTGAAATCCGATCGGTCTAATCCGGATTCCTTCTTTCGCAGGCAGGCGGTTGAGCTCACGGGGCGTGTTCAGCCCCCACCGGATAGATGTGGCTCACCTGTCCAGCTCCGAAGACCACGGCGGCTCGGCTCCCGGACGCGACACGGTGACCGCGGCCGCGGCCGCGGCGAATGCCAGCGCCTGCTCCCACTGCTGCGCGTCGAGGGCCCGAACCCTCTCCTGCGACAAGGCGTCGTTGCGGTGCAGCCAGGCCAGCAGCGCCGCCTGCACCGTGTCTCCCGCGCCGATGGTGTCGGCGACCTGGACCTCGCGGCTGGGGACCGTCACCTCGTCCTCGGCGGTGACGGCGGTGATCCCGTCTCCACCCCTGGTCAGCACCACTGCGGCCGGACCGCGCGACTGCCACTCGCGGGCCACCTCGACCACGTCGCGCCCCGGGGCGAGCCATGCGGCGTCGTCGTCGGAGACCTTGAGCAACCCGACCGAGGGGAGCCAGGAGGCGAACCGGTCCCGGTAGGCGGCCGGGTCCGCGATGAGGTCGGCGCGGATGTTCGGGTCCAGCGCGATGAACACGCCGCGCTCGGCCTCGCGGAACAGCGCCTTCTCGTAGGTGCTGGCACCGGGTTCGAGCACCATGCCCAGCGTGCCCAGGCACAACGCCGCGGCTTCCGGGGGAAGGAGCTGGTCGGAGACGAAGCGCGCGGCGGTGCCCTCGGTGTGGAAGCTGTAGCGCGCCGAGCCGTTGGCCTCCAGGCCGACCACCGCGAGCGTCGTGGGCTCCGGCCCGCGCTGGACCAGCGACGTGTCCACTTCGGACTCACTCAGCCGCTGCAACATGCGGTCACCGAACTGGTCGGTCGACAGCTTCGCGTAGAAAGCGGTGGGGGCGCCGAGCCTGCCCAGCGCGATGGCCACGTTGTAGGGGCCACCACCGAGCAACGGGTGCAGCGGACCCAGCTCTCCGTCCGGTGTGGACGAATCCGGCACGAGGTCGACCAGGGCCTCACCGCCGATGACGATCAATTTTCCTCCACTGCATCCGAAGGGGACTTCTCATCCTGGGTGAGCCCACCCAGCAGGAACTGCGACAGCGCGGAGAACGCGGCGGCGTCGGACAGCCCGGTGCGCTCGCCGATCTCACCGCGCTGGATGCCGACGATGGTGCGGCCGACCATCTCGCCGACGAAACCTGCGTGCACCTCGCGGAACACCCCTTGCCGCACGCCCTCGGCGATGAACCCGCGCAACCGGTCGGCGGCGGCGCGGGCGTTGGCCTCGTAAGTGGCGCTGGTCGCGAGGTTGGCGGCCATGTCGTCGATGAACTCCCGGGATGCCGGGCGCAGCGCTTCGGCCGCGGCGTCGAGGTAGGCGCGCACCTTCTCCCGCGCGTCGTCGGCGTCCTCGGTCCGGCGCTCGATGTCCTCGGTGGCGTTCTTGAAGTAGTGCGACACGACCCGGACCGCGAGCTGCTCCTTGCTCCCGGCGAGCGTGTAGAGCGTCGACTTCGAGCAGCGCAGCCTGCCTGCCAGGTCGTCGAGGGTGAAGTGGGCGAACCCCTCCGCCAGGAACAGATCGCGCAGCCGACCCAGGAGATCGGCCCGCCTGGGGTTCAGCGTCCGTTCGGCTCGGGAGGTGCTCATCGGGAGAAGCCTGCCACAGGAATCCGGAACCTCGGAGGCAGATCTGTTCACAGTACTGACGTACCGCTTACAGTACTGATTGCAGTACGACGCACCGCTACGCACACTGGCCTTGGGAGCGCGCCATGACCGTTCACCGCCTGCTTCCGACCGAGGAAGCCGCAGATCTGCTCGCGTTGACCCGCGAGATCGCCCGCGACGAGCTCGCCGGCCGTGCCGCCGAGGACGAAGCCGCCGCGAAGTTCCCGCGCGACGCGTTCCGCCTGCTCGGCGACGCCGGACTGCTCGGCCTCCCCTACCCCGAGGAGCACGGCGGCGGGGCGCAGCCCTACGAGGTGTACCTGCAGGTCCTGGAGGAGATCAGCAGCGCCTGGATGACGGTCGGGGTGAGCCTGTCGGTGCACACCTTGAGCTGCTTCCCGCTGGCCACCTTCGGCACCGCTGCGCAGCGCGAACGCCTGCTCCCGGAGATGATCGGCGGCTCGCTGCTGGGCGCCTACTCGCTGTCCGAGCCGCACGCCGGCTCCGATGCGGCCGCCCTGAGCACCCGCGCGGAGCGGACCGGCGACGAGTACGTGGTCAACGGGCAGAAGGCCTGGACCACCCACGGCAGCGAAGCCGACTTCTACTCGCTGATGGTGCGCACCGGTGACGGATCGCGCGGCATCAGCTGCCTGCTGGCGGACTCGACCACCTCGGGCCTCACCGCAGGACCGCCCGAGCACAAGATGGGACTCACCGGGTCACCCACGACGCCGCTGTACCTCGAAGACGCGCACGTCCCGGCCGACCGGCTCATCGGCGAGGAGGGCGACGGTCTCAAGATCGCGCTGTGCGGGCTCGACTCCGGCCGCCTGGGCATCGCCGCCTGCGCGGTGGGACTGGCTCAGGCAGCGCTGGACCTCGCGGTCGACTACGCGCAGCAGCGCAAGCAGTTCGGCCGACCGATCATCGAGTTCCAGGGGATCGAGTTCCTGCTGGCCGACATGTCAGCGGCCGTCCACTCGGCGCGCGCGATGTACCTCGACGGAGCGCGCCGCCGCGACGCCGGTCTTCCCTTCGGGGAGCAGGCGTCGGTGGCGAAGCTGGTGGCCACCGACGCCGCCATGAAGGTCACCACCGACGCGGTCCAGGTCCTCGGCGGCGCCGGGTACACCCGCGACTTCCCCGCGGAGCGCTACATGCGCGAGGCCAAGGTCCTGCAGATCTTCGAGGGCACCAACCAGATCCAGCGCCTGGTCATCGCCCGCCACCTCACCCAGTCCTGAGAGCGGCTGCCCGAACAGTTCAGAGCGGCTTGAGGCCCCAGTGGGCCGTCCACGCCTCGCCCGGCTGCAGGGTGAGGAGATCGGTGCCGGAGTTGAGGGCGTCCGGCGGGCAGGTCATCGGTTCGATGGCGATGGCGCGACCTCGGCCGGGGAAGTCCTCCGCCGTGTAGACCTGGACCCACTTGAAGACCGGATCGGCCCACAGCTGGACGCCGTGACCGTCGGGGC
Source organism: Saccharopolyspora tripterygii (assembly GCF_054778355.1). Lineage (NCBI taxonomy): Bacteria > Bacillati > Actinomycetota > Actinomycetes > Pseudonocardiales > Pseudonocardiaceae > Saccharopolyspora > Saccharopolyspora tripterygii. The sequence continues at coordinate 71,090 of NZ_BAAGZP010000035.1, forward strand.
CGGTCAGCGAGTGCCGGACCAGGCCCGCGGGGTCGTCCGGAGCGGGCACCGCGCCGCCGAACGCGGTGTCGAGCCAGACGCCCGCGAGGCGACGTCCGGTGCGGAAGTCCGCCTCATCGCCCTCCAGCGCGCGCGGCGGCCGGACCGGCAGCAACCGGTCGGCGTCCACCGGCAGCAGCGTGGAGGCGGCGAGCCGAAGCGTGCACTCGTCGGTCTCGACGTTTCCCGCGCGCGGGTACGGGTGCACCCCGACGCCGAACGGAACCGCGCGCCCGCCCAGGTTCTCCACGGTGTGGGTCACGGTGAGGCCGTCGCCGTCGAGGGCGTAGCCGATCGAGGTCAGCAGCGGCACCGGCCAACCGGGGCGCGGTGAGACGGTCGCCTGCAGCACGACGGCGGAGTCGGTGTGCTCGACGATCGCCCACGGTGCGTGGCGCAGCAGGCCGTGGATGGCGTTGTCGCGATCGGGCTCGGTCAGGGCCAGCTGCTGCGGTTCGCCGTCGAGGGCCCAGCGCCCGCCTGCGACCCGGTTCGGCCACGGGACCAGCACGTTTCCCGCGGCGGACGGCGGGAGGCGATCGGCGTCGAATGTCTCGACGTGCGGCACTCCGTCGACGGAGAAGGCGCGCAGAACGGCGCCGAACTCGGTGATGACCGCCTTCGCGGTCCCCGAGGTGATCTCGAACTGCCGGCCGGTGGCGGGAAGAGGATCATGCACCCGGCCACTCTACGACCAGGAGGCGGCTCGGTCATCGCGAAATCGCGACCGAACCGCCTCCTGCGACACCGAAGAACTACTTGGAGAGGGCTTCGGCCTCGAAGTCCGTCTTGCCCTTCACGAAGTAGTTGATCAGCCAGAAGATCACGCCGATGCCCAGCAGGATTCCGGCGATGACGTACTCCGTGCCCGGCCGCCCGGACAGCGGGCTGGCGAAGAACGCGCAGGACAGCGCGCCCAGCACCGGAACCCAGGTGGGGGCCCGGAAGTGGTCGTGCTCGACCTCGTCCTTGCGCAGCACCAGGACCGCGACGTTGACGACCGCGAACACCACGAGCAGCAGCAGCGAGGTGGTGCTGCCCAGGTCGGAGATCTCCAGCGAGCTCACCAGCAGGATCGCGATGATGCTGGTGAACAGGATCGACACCCAAGGGGTGCGACGTCCGCGGTGCACCTTGCCGAACACGCCGGGCACGACGCCCTCGTTGGCCATGCCGTAGACCAGCCGGCTGGCCATCAGCATGTTGATCAGCGCGGTGTTGGTGACCGCGAACAGCGCGATCAGCGAGAACAGGATCGGCGGGAACCACGGGGCAGCGGCCTTGACCACCAGCAGCAGCGGGCCGTCGGACTCCGCGAGCTCGGCGGTGGGCACCAGCGTCGAGGTGATCAGCGCGATGACCAGGTAGATCACCGCCGTGATGATCATCCCCAGCAGCAGGGCGCGCGGGAAGTTCTTCGACGGGTCCTTGGTCTCCTCCGCCATGTTGACCGAGTCCTCGAAGCCGACCATCGCGAAGAACGCGAGAGCGGTGGCCGAGGTGACCGCCAGCAGAGGCGAGGTGTCGGTGTCGAACTGCGTGAGCCTGCTGGGGTCCGGGGCGATGTCGGCGCTGTGGCTGCCGCCGAAGATCGCGATCAGGCCGAACACGATCACGATCGCGAGACCGGACAGCTCCACGAAGGTCAGGACGACGTTCATCTTCACCGACTCGCCGACGCCGCGGAAGTTGATCGCCGCGAGCATCAGCAGGAAGCCGAGAGCGACCAGCCACGAGTAGGACTCGATGCCGTCGCCGAAGATGGCGGTCAGGTAGTCACCGCTGAACGCCTGCGCTGCGGACGCGGCGGAGGTGATGCCCGAGCACATCACCGCGAAGGCGATCAGGAAGGTCACGAAGTGGACGCCGAAGGCCTTGTGCACGTAGAGCGGCGCGCCACCGGCCTTGGGGTACTTGCCGACCAGCTCCAGGTAGCTGAACGCGGTCAGGAAGGCGACCACGAAAGCGACCAGGAACGGAACCCAGAGCGCTCCACCGACCTTGCCCGCGACCTTGCCGGTCAACGAATAGATCGTGGTCCCGAGGATGTCTCCCACCACGAAGAAGAGCAGCAGTTTCGGGCCCATCACCTTCTTGAGGCCAGGCTCGTGCGCACCGCCGGGCGCATTAACGGTCGTTTCGTTGGCCATAACGGAGAAGTGTGCAGGGTGGCTCCGCGGCTTGTCTTCCCACCCCTGGTCGAAACGCGCTCCGGCGACTGGCGCAGGCGCGATCGGTACGGTCCGCGCAGGTCAGCTCACGCGTCGTCACCGGTGGGAGCCCGGTATTTCCAGAACGCGGGCAGGCACGCCGCGGACAGCGCGGCGGCCAGCACGACCAGCACTCCACCGATCATCACGGCCGCGCGGGTGCCCGCGTAGGCGCCGGCCAGACCGTGCAGGGTGTCGGCCAGCCGCGGACCACCCGCGACCACGACGGTGAACACGCCCTGGATCCGGCCGCGCATCTCGTCGGTCGCCGCCGTCTGCAGGATCGAACTCCGGTACACCATGCTGATCAGGTCGGCTCCGCCTCCCAGCGCCAGGAACAGCACCGCCAGCCACAGCGAGTCGGCGAAGCCGAAACCGATGATCGCCACGCCCCAGGCCATCACGGCGACCGTCACGCCGACGCCGTGCCGCGCCATCCGGTGCAGCCAGCCGGAGAACAGCCCGAAGAAGAAGGCGCCCAGCGGGATCGCCGCGTACAGCCACCCGAGCGCGGCACCGCCGCCGGGCGGGTCGCCGAAGGTCCGCTCGGCCATCTCCGGGAACAGCGCGCGCGGCATGCCGAAGACCATCGCGATGATGTCCAGCAGGAACGACGCCAGCAGCACCGCGTGCAGACCCAGGTACCGGAAGCCGTCGAGCACCGCGCGGAGACCGGCCTTCTTCGGCGCTCCGTCCTGCGGCGGCAGGGCGGGCAGCCGGAACACCGCCACCAGCGCGAGGCACAGCGCGATCGCGTCTACCAGGTACAGCACGGACAGCCCGAGCACCGGCAGCAGGACACCGGCCAGCAGCGGCCCGACGATCGATCCGAGCTGGAAGACGGTGGAACCCAGGGCCTGCGCCGACGGCAGCAGGTGGGTGGGGATCAGCCTCGCGATCGCCGCGCCGCGGGTCGGGGAGTTGATCGCGAAGAAGGTCTGCTGCAGCGCGAAGAGGACCAGGACGAGCCACACCGACCTGACACCGGAGGAAGCGGCCAGCCACAGCAGGACGGAGGTTCCCGCGAGCCCGCCGTTGGTGACGATCAGCAGCTTGCGGCGGTCCACGGCATCGGCGATCGCCCCGCCCCACAGGCCGAACACCAGCAGCGGGACCAGGCCGAAGATGCCCGCCAGGCCGACGTAGAACGAGGAGCCGGTGATGTCGAAGAGCTGCTTGGGGACGGCGACGGCGGAGAACTGCGCACCGACCGCGGTGACGATGTTGGACATCCACAGCCGGCGGTAGGCCGGGTACTGCAGCGGCCGGGTGTCGATGAGGACCTTGCTGAACAGCGCTCTGACGCTGCGCCGAGGAATGGTTCCGCTGTTCTGCCGCACGAGAGCAGCAGCGTAGTCCTTCGCGAAACTAAAGGACCACTCGTTCTCCGCCCGTGTGATGGAGCTCTACGTGTGATGTCCGGGGAGGTTGTTCAGTGGGGTGGGGAAGTTTTCATGAAAACTTCCCCACCCCACTGACCAGACATCTCGGGCGCGAAACCGAGCGCTCGTCACGGCGCGAGGCGCTCGACCGCCCACGTGTCGTCGGTCCGGCGGAAGCGGAGCCGGTCGTGGAGGCGGTCGGGACGCCCCTGCCAGAACTCGACGTAGTCAGGACGGATCCGCCAGCCGCCCCAGTGCGGCGGAACCGGGACCTTCTCGGCCTCCCCGAAGCGGCGCTCGATGCCGTTGAGCGAGTTCACCAGGGCCTCACGACCGTTGACCACCCGCGACTGCGGCGAGGCCCACGCCCCGAGCTGGGAACCGCGCGGACGCTCGCCCCAGTACTCGGAGGTCTCCGACGAGCTGACCTTCTCGACCTCGCCGCGAACGTTGACCTGGCGCTGCATGCCGAGCCACGGGAACGTCGCGGCCGCAACGCGAGTCGACTTCAGGTCGTGGCTCTTGTTGGAGGTGTAGTTGGTGAAGAACACCACGCCGCGCTCGTCGAACCCCTTGCACAGCACGGTCCGCGAGGACGGGAAGCCGTCGGGGTCGGCGGTGGCCAGCACCATCGCGTTGGGCTCGACCAGCTCGGCCGCGACGGCCTCGTCGAACCACAGCTGCAGCTGCTCATGCCAGGTGCCGGCGAGCGAGTCCTCGTGCAGCGCACCGGCTTCGTAGGAAACACGCATGGACGGCAACGCGACGTTGGCCTCCGACATCCTCTTCCTCCCTGACTCGTCCGGCGAACGGCACGACTCGACTTCGGCATTCCGGCTCAGCGCCGGACGGTACGGGTTGGACGAGACCGACGCGCGCGACGCCGGTCATTCGCTATGACGGTAAACGGGATCGGAACAGGAGCCGAATCGACGATAGGTCACGATCGATTCCGCAACCGATGCAGTGATCGTTCCCACATCAGCCGCTCATCACCCGGACAGGCGTTGCGCTGGGGTGAGAGCAAGGGAACCTTTCTCTCACCCCAGCCGGGACACCCGCACCCTTGACGCCCCCGCGGTGGGAGGTCTTCGGTGGAGCTGCAGCGGTACCCGAGAGCGGCTCACCGGGCACCCGACCTGGAGCGAAGGTCGCCGGCGCGCGCCGAACGCCCGATTCGCCCGTATCGCCGAGTTGCGGAACCGCAATTTTTCCGGAATTTTTCACGCGGGAGCAAAAGGTTCCATTCACCGCGGGTCAACTCATCCTGGAATTATTTCCCATCCGGCCTCCATTGCTACTTCTTCCTCCACGGGTGCAGTGTTGGTTCAAACCCCGCCACGTCGCCAGCCATGCGCACGCGCGCACCATCCCTACGACCAGGAGACGAGGCAGCTATGAGCGAATTCCGTCCCGGGTTGGAAGGCGTCGTCGCCTTCCAGACCGAAATCGCCGAACCCGACCGCGACGGTGGCGCGCTGCGCTACCGAGGCGTGGACATCGAGGACCTGGTGGGCACGGTCTCCTTCGGTGACGTCTGGACGCTGCTGGTTGATGGGCAGTTCGGTGGCGGCCTGCCGCTCGCCGAGGACGTCCCGCTGCCGATCCGCACCGGCGATGTGCGGGCGGACGCGCAGGCCGCGCTGGCCATGACCGCACCCGCCTTCGGCTTCCAGCCCGTGCTGGACATCGAGGCCGACCAGGTGCGCCAGCAGCTCGCCCGAGCCTGCTCGCTCGGCCTGTCCTACATCGCGCAGTCCGCGCGCGGCGACCAGCCCGCCGTCCCGCACGCCCGCATCGCGGAGGCCACGACCACCACCGAGCAGTTCCTCACCCGGTGGCGCGGCGAACCGGACCCGGCTCACGTGCAGGCCCTCGACGCCTACTGGACCTCCGCCGCCGAGCACGGCCTGAACGCCTCCACCTTCACCTCCCGGGTCATCGCCTCCACCGGCGCTGACGTGGGCGCCTGCCTGTCGGGCGCGGTCGGCGCGATGTCCGGCCCGCTGCACGGCGGCGCCCCCGCCCGGGTGCTGCCGATGATCGAGGAGGTCGAGCGCACCGGCGACGCCCGTCGCGTGGTGGCCGACATCCTCGACCGCGGCGACCGGCTGATGGGCTTCGGCCACCGCGTCTACCGGGCCGAGGACCCGCGCGCCCGGGTCCTGCGCAACACCTGCGACCAGCTGAAGGCGCCGCGGTTCGAGGTCGCCCGCGAGCTGGAGCAGGCCGCGCTGGCCGAGCTGCGCGAGCGGCGACCCGACCGGCAGATCGAGACGAACGTGGAGTTCTGGGCCGCCGTGATCCTGGACTTCGCGGCAGTCCCGCCGGCGATGATGCCCTCGATGTTCACCGCGGCCCGGCTCGCGGGCTGGTCGGCGCACGTCCTGGAGCAGAAGCAGACCGGTCGTCTGGTCCGGCCGTCGGCTCAGTACATCGGCCCCGCCCCGCGCTCGCCGCAGGACGTGGCCGGCTGGGACACCGTCACCCAGATCATCGCCCCTGTGTGAGCCCTCGGGGTGGGTCGGCCGGGCGGCCGACCCACCCGGGGATATTTTGGGTCGCGTGAGCGATTCGGCGAATTTGCACGCCCAGTACGCCGCGGCTCTCGAGGAGGACGCCGCGCGCAGCGACAACCCGTGCGCCGAGCTGGTCGACGCCTCTGGACATTGGCACATGGCCGACGACCACGAGCGCGAGCTCTCCGCCGTGACCAGGGCCTTCGAGGCGGATGACGACTCGGGGCCGCTGAGCGGACGCGGTGCCTACATCGCGTACCTGCTCACCCACGGACGCGCCGAGGAGGCGACGCCGCTGCTGGACGAGCTGCGGCGGAAACCGAGCGGGGTGGCCATGACCTACATGGACATCCACGCCGGCTACGCCTCGATCGGCCGGATCTCCGAGGGGCTGCGCTGGCTCAACGCGGGCGCCAACCACATCGTCCCCTCCCTCGACGAGCCGCTGGCCGCGACGGACCAGGGCTACGACCTCCTCCTGGAGCGCAGGCAGGCCAGGATCGACGCGGGCCTCCCCGCCGACGCGATGGACGAGTTCCTGGACCAGTGCGTCGAGCACAACCAGGAGATGAGCGACGGGATCCAGCAGCTCTCCGGCGACGGGGGCGAACTCGACGGCTTGGTGGACGCCAACGGCAACCTCATGCTCAGGCACTACGCGGTGCCGCTGTGGACCGCGGAGGAGTTCGCCCGGTCGACGCACGAGCACCCGGAGTGGTGGGAGGAGGGCGCGACCCACGAGTCCTACCGCCGCCAGGTGGAGGAGGAGCTCAGCGCGGTCACCAAGGGCGCGTGCCTGGTCCCCACGACCGTGGACGCCGTGGAGGCCTACCTCCGGGACAACGACTACCGCTCCGACGTCGAGTCCCCGGACGACTACGCCTTCGAAGAGGCGCACAACGGGAACTACCTGCCCTGGCCGCCCGGGCGGAACGACACCTGCTGGTGCGATTCGGGACGCAAGTACAAGAAATGCTGCGGAGCGCCCGGATTCGTCTGATCATTCCGCCTCGAACGGGCCGTCTCGGACACAGTGTGGTTGGCCGGGACGGCGAACAGCAGTAAGTTGCGGTGCGGCAGCGGCCGTCGGACACCGCGCGGTAACCCCGCTGCAACACTGAGCCGAGCCGGCAATGGCGCCGGCGGACCTGGCCACTGGCGCGCGGGGACGGGCTTCTCCCGGTCACCCCGCACAGTCACCACAACAACGCCCGGAGGCGCCGGAATGACGCAGGCCGAGACCACCGACCCGACCACCTTGAAGCTGCCCGACGAGCTCCAGCCATCGGACGGCCGCTTCGGTTGCGGACCTTCCAAGGTGCGCCCGGAGCAGCTGGCCCGCCTGGCCGACGAGGGCGCCTCGGTGATGGGTACCTCACACCGGCAGAAGCCGGTGAAGTCCCTGGTCGGACGGGTTCGCGAGGGCCTGAGCGAGCTGTTCTCGCTGCCCGAGGGCTACGAGGTCGTGCTCGGCGTCGGCGGCACCACCGCGTTCTGGGACGCCGCGACCTTCGGCCTCATCCGCGAGCGCTCGCTGCACCTGTCCAACGGCGAGTTCTCCTCGAAGTTCGCCAAGGCCGCGAAGACGGCTCCCTTCCTCGGCGAGCCGATCGTGGTCTCCTCCGACCCGGGTGACGCCCCCGACCCGGTGTCGGACCCGAGCGTCGACCTGATCGGCTGGGCGCACAACGAGACCTCCACCGGCGTCATGCTGCCGCCGTCCCGCCCGGCGGGCTCGGAGAACGCGCTGATCGCGGTGGACGCCACCTCGGGTGCGGGCGGCTTGGCGTTCAACGCCTCCGACGTGGACGTCTACTACTTCGCGCCGCAGAAGTCCTTCGCCGCCGACGGCGGGCTGTGGCTGGCCGCGCTCAGCCCGGCCGCGATCGAGCGGATCAACGAGATCGGCGCCTCGGACCGCTGGGTCCCGGAGTTCTTGTCGCTGCCGACCGCGCTGGACAACTCGCGCAAGGACCAGACCTACAACACCCCCGCGGTCGCGACGCTGTTCATGCTCGCCGACCAGATCGACTGGATGAACGGCCAGGGCGGACTGTCCTGGTGCGACTCGCGCACCCGCGAGTCCTCGCAGCGGCTGTACACCTGGGCGGAGAACTCGGCGTTCGCGACGCCGTTCGTCACCAACCCGGCCAAGCGGTCGCAGGTCGTCGGCACCATCGACTTCGACGACTCGGTCGACGCCGCCGCGATCGCCAAGGCGCTGCGCGCCAACGGCATCGTCGACACCGAGCCCTACCGCAAGCTGGGCCGCAACCAGCTGCGCGTCGGCATGTTCCCGGCGATCGAGCCGGACGACATCACCCAGCTGACCAAGTCCATCGACTGGGTGGTTTCGAAGTTGTCCTGATCACGGTATAGCGGCCGCCGACGGAACCCTGTGAACAGCGGGTTTCCTCGGCGGCCGTTGCCTTTTCGCGGTCGCGAACAGCGACGAAGTTGATCACGTCGGGTGATACTCGCAGGAGTTGAGTAGTTCAACTCATTCGCACTCGCAGTCCACGTAGGGCAAGATCGAAGCTGACAGGGCGACCAACGAACGACACGAGTACCCGGCGTGCCTCCCGCGTCAAGGCGGCGCGCCGGGTTACTGTCACAGCTTGGTGACATGTAGGTCGGCGGGAGGCTGGCGTTATGCGAGCGCTGCGAGTGGTCGGGCTCGACGAGGACGGTGAATCCGTCATCTGCGAGGACCCGGAGAACGGTGAGCGATTCACCGTGCCCGCTGACGAGCGGTTGCGCGCGGCTGCCCGCGGCGACCTCACCAGGCTGGGCCAGGTGCAGATCGAGATGGAACAGCAGATGCGGCCGCGCGAGATCCAGGCCCGCGTCCGCTCCGGAGCGTCCGTCGCTCAGATAGCGGCCACGTCGGGCCTGCCCGAGCACCGCATCGAGCGCTACGCCTACCCGGTGCTGCTCGAACGCGCCCAGATCGCCGAGATGGCGCAGCGCGCGCACCCGGTCCGCGAGGACGGCCCCGATGTGCAGACGCTCGGCGAGGTCATCGCCCACACCTTCGGGATGCGCGGCCACGACTACGCCGAGGCCAACTGGGACGCCTGGCGCGGCGAGGACAACAAGTGGGTCGTGCAGCTCGCCTGGCAGGCCGGCCGCTCGGAGAACGGTGCGCACTGGGTGTTCCACCCGGGCGCTCACGGCGGCACCGTCGCCTCGCTCGACGAGCACGCCGTCGACCTGCTCGACCCGTCGCCGAACCGGCCGCTGCGCACGGTCCGCCCGGTGACCGAGCTGGCCCGCGAGGCGCTGCAGCTCGACCAGCAGGGAATGCCCGAAGAGGTGGAGCCCGAGCCGGAGCCGATGCTGCCGGAGCCCCCGGTGGCGCGCGCCGAGCCCACGCTCCAGCGCGTCGAGCCGCCGGAACCGGAGCCCGTGGAGCCGACCGAGCCGACGCTGGACCTGGAGACGCCGGAGCCGATCCAGGAGCCGGTCACGGCCGAGACCGAGTCCGCAGAGGACTCCAAAACCGAACCCAAGCGCAGCGCCCGCAAGAACCACCCGATAGTCCCCTCGTGGGAAGACGTGCTGCTGGGCGTCCGCTCGCACCGCTGAGCCGCTGACGACGAAGAACGGCCAGGCCTTCCACGGGCCTGGCCGTTCTTCGTTCTCCTACCCCAGAGCGCTGAGGAGCCCGGCGATCCAGGAGGCGACCAGGCCGGCTGCCGTGCCGTAGGCGACCCACCGCCACACCGGGACGTTGCGACCCAGCCAGATCGACGGCGCGAACCCGGCGGCGATGGCGATGTTGACGAACACCGCGAGGAAGCCGTTGACGTCCGCCAGGCCTCGGGACACGACCACGAGCGTGATCGCGGCGATCGCCGCGATCACGGCGCTGATCATCAGCCCCGTCCCCCACGGGGTGGGCGGCACCGGCGCGAGGGGCCTGCCACGACGCTGCACCGCCTGCGCCGAGCGCGGCCGCCCGATCTGCGCGAGCTCACCGCTGAACGGGTCGACGTAGCCGACGCGACCACCGGTCTCCGCCGCCAGGCGCATCGCCAGCTGCCGGCCGCGCCGGGACACGATCTCACCGGTCTGCGCGGACTCGCCGGTCTGCACGAGCTCGGCGACCGACGCCCACTCGTGCAACGCGGTCACCAAGGGTTCCGGCAGACGCAGCCGCGCGGGGTCGTGCTCGGCCCCGTCCGGGCGCGCCAGCACGGCCCGTCCGGAGCGAGCGTGCAGTTCCCAGCCCGCGTCCATCAGGTCCCGCTCAGCGCGTGGAAGGTGACGGCCCCGGCGGTGGCGACGTTGAGCGAATCGACCCCTTCAGCCATCGGGATGCGCACTGCGACATCGGCGGCCTCGATGGCCTCATCGGTGAGACCCGGGCCCTCCGAGCCCAGGAGCACGGCGATCCGGCCCCGGTCCAGAGCGGCGTCGCGAAGCGGTGCCGCATCCACGCGCGGGGTGAGCGCGGCGATGCGGAAGCCCTCATCGCGCAGCAGCTTCACATCGTCGGGCCAGGAATCGAGGTGCGCGAAGGGCACCCGCAGCACATGTCCCATGGACACCCGCACGCTGCGCCGGTAGAGCGGATCCGAGCACCCCGCGCCCAGCAGCACCCCGTCCACGCCCAGCGCGGCGGCGTTGCGGAACAGCGCCCCGAGGTTCTCGTGGTCGCCGATGCCCTCCAGCACGGCCAGCCGCTGGGACCGCTGGACGAGCGCTGCCGGATCGACCACCGGAGCCCGGTCGGCCACCGCCAGCACCCCGCGGTTGAGGTGGAAGCCCACGACGCCCGCCATCACGTCGGCGTCGGTCACGTAAGCGGGCACATCGAGTCCTGCGGCGGCCTCGGCGAGCTCCTCGATCCGGCGCCCGACTCCGAACAGCGCCCGCACCGGGTACGGGGAGGCGAGCAACCGCTCGACCACCACCACGCCCTCGGCGATCACCAGCCCGCGTCCACCAGGCCGATCCGGACGGCGGTCCGCGCGGGACAGATCGCGGAAGTCGTCGACCCGCGGATCGTCCACGTCGCTGATCTCGACCTTCTGCGCCACGGTCGGCATTCTCCCATCCGCGCCCCGAGCGGCGATGACAGGAAGGTTCCCACGCTCACTCCCCCGGCCCTGAGGTGGCAGGAAGGCTCCCATGCTCACCTCGCCGCCGGCCGGAGTGACAGGAAGGCTCCCATGCTCACCTCGGCGAGGGGCGGAGCCGGTCGGCGGGCGGGTGATTCCATTCGGTGTTCAACGAGCTTTCGGGGGCGCGGGCGGAATCTGGTTGTCCGCGTCCCATTTCGGATTCGGTCGAGGATTTGTTCAGACCTCCCGCTCCCGAGAGCTCGGGAGTGTTCGCCACGATTCGAAGGAATGTGGTGGGAAAGTTCTCGCCCCAACAGACGAGGGGGCGACGCTGCGTGATGCCTAACCCCGCGAGATCGCGTTGGACTGGTTGTCGCCCACTGCGCACCGCCATTGCCCCGATTGCCGGTGCGGGCAACACCGAACAGCGCGAGGCTCTGCTCCCGGTGGCCGAATTGGACGCACTTGAGCCGAGTCGAAAAGGCTGAATGCCGCTTCCGGTTGCGAGCGCGCAGCGCGGTGACGGCTGACACCGTATTGGCCGCTGGCTGACCAGGTGGGGATGTGTCACGGTGGTTTACCCAGCGCTGGGCGCTGACGTGCTGCCGATAAAGGGGAGACGGCATGGGACGGCACGTGGACGATCGATCCTTCAAACCGATTGATCGGCAACGCTATCGGAACAAGATGCAACGCGGCCTCGACGCACTGGCCCGCATGCTCGCCGATGGCGAATTCTCCTTCCCCCATCAACAGATGGGGCTGGAGATGGAATTGTGCTTGGTGGACGAGCACATGCAGCCGTCGATGAACAACACTGTGGTTCTGGAGAAAATCAGCGAACTGATTTTCACCACCGAGCTCGGGCAGCAGAACATCGAGCTCAACGTCGAACCGAGAGTGCTCGCGGGTGACAGCGCGTTGCGCCTCGAAGAAGGCGTCAGGGCCGCGCTGCAACGCGCCGACGGCGGCGCGCACGACGCGGGCGCGAAGATCGCGATGATCGGCTCGTTACCGACGCTGCGCAGCCTGCACTTCGACCCGTCGACGCTGACCAGCAACCCGCGCTACTCGGTGCTCAACGACCAGATCATCATGGCCCGCGGCGAGGAGATGCTGCTGGACATGGAGGGAGTGCCGCTCGCGGACGCGGGCCCGGAACGGCTGCGCTCCTACGCGGATTCGATCGCGCCGGAGTCGGCGTGCACCTCGGTGCAGCTGCACCTGCAGGTGGCGCCCGAGGACTTCCCCGCGCACTGGAACGCCGCGCAGTGCCTGGCCGGGGTGCAGGTCGCGATCGGCGCGAACTCACCCTTCCTGCTGGGCAAGGCGCTCTGGCACGAGACGCGCGTACCGCTGTTCCTGCAGGCCACCGATACCCGTCCGACGGAGCTGCGCAACCAGGGCGTGCGCCCCAGGGTGTGGTTCGGCGAGCGGTGGATCACCTCGATCTTCGACCTGTTCGAGGAGAACGTCCGCTACTTCCCAGCGCTGCTGCCGGAACCGGAGGAGGAAGATCCGGTCGCCGCGCTGGACAACGGCCGCGCCCCGAAGCTCAACGAGCTGCGCCTGCACAACGGCACCATCTGGCGCTGGAACCGCCCGGTCTACGACCTGGTGGACGGGGTCCCCCACCTCAGGATCGAGAACCGGGTGCTTCCCGCGGGCCCGTCGGTGGTCGACATCGTCGCCAACGCGATGTTCTTCTACGGCGCGCAGCGGGCGCTGACCGAACAAGACCGTCCACTCTGGACTCAGATGTCGTTCGCCGCGGCGGAGGAGAACTTCTACGCGGGCGCCCGGCACGGTTTCGACTCGCACCTCTACTGGCCGGGCTCGGGCTGGGTCACGCCCGACGAGCTGGTCCTGCGACGGCTGCTGCCGATGGCCCACGAGGGCCTGCGGGCGTGCGGGGTCTCCGACGAGGCCCGCACCCGGTATCTCGGCGTCGTCGAGCAGCGCTGCCAAGCGCGTCAGAACGGCGCGACCTGGCAGCGGGACGTCGTCGCCCACCTGGAGGCCGACGGCGCGGACCGCCAGACCGCGCTGTCGGCCATGCTGCGCCGCTACATCGAGCTGGCGGACGGCAGCGACCCGGTCCACAGCTGGCCGACCCGCTGACGCTCCCACCGCGACTCTCCACCGGGGACACTTGTGGCCACACCCGTTCACTTGCCATAGGGTGGCAACAACCAGAATGTGTCGACTACGGAGGGAGACTTCGGTGCCCGAGTACGTGCTGCCGGAGTTGGACTACGACTACGCGGCGTTGGAGCCGGCGATCTCCGGTGAGATCAACGAGCTGCACCACAGCAAGCACCACGCCACCTACGTCAAGGGCGCGAACGACACGATCGCCAAGATCGCCGAGGCCCGCGACAAGAACGACTTCTCCTCGATCGTCGGCCTGGAGACCACGCTGGCGTTCAACCTCGCAGGTCACTCGATGCACCTGGTGTGGTGGAAGATCCTGTCCCCCAACGGCGGCGACAAGCCGACGGGCGAGCTGGCCGCGGCCATCGATCAGGACTTCGGTTCGTTCGACAAGTTCCGCGCGCAGATGGAAGCCGTCTCCACCACGATCCAGGGCAACGGCTGGGGCGTGCTCGCCTGGGACCCGGTCGGCCAGCGGTTGATCACCCAGCAGCTGCGCGACCACCACTCGAACCTGTCGATCACCACCACTCCGCTGCTGGTGTTCGACATCTGGGAGCACGCGTACTACCTGCAGTACAAGAACGTGAAGGCCGACTACGTCAAGCAGCTGTGGAACGTCGTCAACTGGGACGAGGTCTCCAAGCGCTTCGACGACGCCCGCAAGGGCCTCAACGGCCTGCGCCTGCCCACGGCCTGATCCACCCGGAGTCCAGACAGGCGCGGCACCAAGCCGAACGGCCGCTGGAGCAGGGCTCGGCGGTGAGTGCTCCGACAAGTTCTTGCCGCCGGTAATGATCGAGCCCCGGTCTCCCGAAGGAGGCCGGGGCTCGATCTGTTCCCGAACTGACTACCGCTCCCACCACGAAGCGGACGAGTATTAGGTTAGCCTAACCTAGTGACTGGATCAACCCCCTCTTGCGCTGGCGCGACAGCGCCAGCGCGCCACCCACCGCGGCGGCGAGCGAGAGCAGACCTCCGAGCACGAGCGGCCAGCGCGGACCGAGGACCTCCGCGAGCCAGCCGGAAGCCAGACCGCCGAGCGGTTTGCCGCCCATGAACAGCAGCATGTAGAGGCCCATCACCCGGCCTCGCATGGTCGGTTCCACGGCCAGCTGCACGGTCGAGTTCGCGCTGGTCGTGAAGGTCATGACCGCGATGCCGACCGGGATCAGGCACACGGCGAACATCCAGTAGCCGGGCATCAGCCCGGCCAGCGCCTCCAGCGCGCCGAACACCCCCGCGCCGAGGAGCATCAGCCGCAGCCGCGAACCGGGCTTGCCGCTGCGGCGCGCGGCCAGCGTCGCACCGGTCAGCGTGCCCACCGCGAGCATGGTGATGAGGATTCCGTAGCCGTCGGCCTCGCGGTGGAAGACGTTGCGGGCCATCACGGCGAAGGTGTTCTCGAAGTTCATCCCGAAGGTGCCGACGCAGAACATCAGCACCATCACCACGACCAGGTCCGGCCGCCCGCGCACGTAGCGCAGGCCCGCGCGGAGCTGGCCGCGCTCCTTGCCCGCCGTTCTCGGCCGGTGCAGGGCGGTGGCGTCCATCAGCAGCAGGCCCACCACCACGGCCACCGAGCTCAGGCCGTTGGCCAGGAACACCCATCCGGTGCCGACGGCGGTGATGGCCAGTCCGGCGATCGCGGGCCCGACGATGCGGGCCAGGTTGAAGGTCATCGAGTTCAGCGCGACGGCGTTGGTCAGCTGCGCGGGACCGACCATCTCCACCACGAAGGACTGCCGCACCGGAGCGTCGACCGCGGAGAAGCACCCGAGCACGAAGCAGAGCACGTAGACGTGCCAGAGGACGGCGATCCCCGTGACGTCGAGCGCTCCCAGCGCGAAACCGCACAGCCCGAGCGCGGTTTGCGTGAGGATCAGGATTCTGCGCTTGTCGAAGCGATCAGCGAACACCCCGGCCCACAGCGTGAGCGCGAGCGTCGGGAGGAACTGCAGCGCGACCGCCAGGCCGAGCGCGGCGGGGCTGCCACCGGAGAGTTCGAGCACGAGCCAGTCCTGCGCGGCCCGCTGCATCCAGGTGCCGGTGAGCGAGACGACCTGCCCGGAGGCGTAGTAGCGGTAGTTGCGCTCGTGCAACGAGCGGAACATGCCCCCGCCGTGTTCCGCCGCAGGTGGCGTGCGGTGGCTGACCGGAGCCTCTGCGTCTTCGTCTCCCGCAGACCTTCGAGCTTGGTCAACCACGCTTCCGCGTACCCCTCTCAGCGCTCCCGGTTCATCGACTGGCCAATCGGTCGATGATCTCGGCGGCGCGCGACAGCACCGCCAGCTCGTCCTCGTCCAGTTCCGCGAGGTGCTGGTCGAGCCAGCGCTCGCGGATCGAGACCTCTTCCTCGATCCGGGCCTGGCCGGATTCGGTCACCTCGACGATGGCCTGCCGGCCGTCGGTCGGGTGGGCCCGCCGGGCCACCAGGCCGTTGTCCTCCAGCGCCGCGATGACCCTGGTCATCGATGGTGGCTGAACACCTTCCTTCGCCGCCAGCTCGCCGGGCGTCATCGATCCCGCCTTGTGCAGGCACGAGAGGGCGGACAGCTGGGACAGCGTGAGAGCCGAGTCGGCTCGCTGCGCGCGCAGCCGCCGGTTCAGGCGAACGACGGCGAGCCGCAGACGGCTTGCCAGGGTGCGCTCGCGCTCCGCGATATCGGACACGTCGTTAGTCTACCAAACTATCTCGGGAATTCGGACAAACTGATCATCTCTCGACCAGTGGTGGCATACCTTAACCAGCCCGGTGCCCGGCAGGGCGTATTTGGGACGAAGGAGACGTCCGGCCCGAATTGGTCTGGATCAATCCCGGCCCCGAAAACGCAACAGGGGCGCCCGCCTCCCCTGCCGGGAATCGGGCGCCCCTGCGGGGAACGCGCAGGTCAGATGCCGACCAAGTTGCCCAGCGGACCCGAGGCGAAGTACAGCACGAAGGCCGCGGCCACCACCCACATCAGCGGGTGCACCTCGCGGGCCTTGCCCGTGAAGGTCCGCAGCAGCACGTAGCTCACGAAACCCGCGCCGATGCCGTTGGCGATCGAGTAGGTGAAGGGCATGACCGCGATGGTCAGGAACGCCGGCAGCGCCTTCGTGAAGTCCGACAGGTCGATGTCGCGGATCTGCGCCAGCATCATCGCGCCCACGACGACCAGCGCCGGAGCAGCCGCCTCGACCGGGACCACCTGGTACAGCGGGGTCAGGAACATCGCCGCCAGGAACAGGGCACCCGTGACCACGTTGGCCAGCCCGGTGCGCGCGCCCTCGGCGATGCCGGAGGCCGACTCCACGAACACCGTGTTGGAGCTGGCCGACCCCAGACCACCGGCGACCGCACCCACGCCCTCGACGGCCAGCGCCTTGCCGATGCCCGGGAGGTTCCCCTCCTTGTCGGCGAGGCCGCCCTCCTTGCCGAGGCCGGTCATCGTGCCCATGGCGTCGAAGAAGTTCGCCAGGACCAGCGTGAAGACCAGCATCGCCGCAGCCAGGGCGGGCAGTCGCGTGAAGGCACCGAACGAGATGTCACCCACCAGGGACAGGTCCGGAAGACCCGCGATCTGGTCCGGCAGCGCCGGGTAGCCCAGGTTCCAGCCGGTCTCGCCCGCGTCGCTGGAGGAACCGGCGTGGAAGATCGACTCGATGATGATCGAGAGCACGGTGGTGACCACGACGCTGATCAGGATTCCGCCGCGGACCTTGCGGGCCACCATGATCGAGGTCAGCACCAGGCCGAAGACGAACACCGCGGTCGGCCACGACGCGATCGAGCCGTCGATGCCCAAGCCCACCGGGACCGTCGTGTCCGCCGCGTCCGGCAGCCGGCGCACGAAACCGGAGTCGACCAGGCCGACGAAGGTGATGAACATGCCGATGCCGACCGCGATCGCGGCCTTGAGGTCGGCGGGCACGGCGTTGAACACCGCGGTGCGGAAGCCGGTCGCGACCAGGATCAGGATCACGATGCCGTCGACCACGACCAGGCCCATGGCCTCCGGCCAGGTCACCTGCGGCGCGATCGTCACGGCCAGCAGGGTGTTGATGCCCAGGCCGGTGGCGATGGCGAACGGGTAGTTCGCGACCAGTCCGAACAGGATGGTCATGACACCGGCGACCAGCGCGGTGGCCGCAGCGACCTGCGGGATGGGCAGGATGTTGCCCACCACGTCGTGCTTCGCGCCGGCGTCGGTCGGCGAAGCGCTGCCGAGGATCAGCGGGTTGAGCACGATGATGTAGGCGACGGTGACGAAGGTGACCAGGCCACCTCGAACTTCCCGGCCCACGCTGGATCCACGCTCGCTGATCTTGAAGTAGCGGTCCAGCAGCGAAGACTTCTTCTCGGTTCTCTCCACCATTCGAACTTTCCAATCGCGGTGGCCTGTGCGCGGGCCGTTCTACCGGGAGTAGCCTGCCTGACGTGGCACAAGACGGCGAAACCGCCCCCTCCGAGGCAGCGCACCGACCGGTCCCCCCGCTGCCGCGCAGGCTCGCGGACCCGACGCCGGTGCTGCTGATCGGGACCGCGCTGTGGTTCGCCGGTGTCGTGGCGTTCGGCTGGGGCGACCTCGCCGACGGCACCGTCGGCATCCAGTTCTTCACCTGCGTCGCCGGCACCGCGCTCGGCGTCATCGGCTACGGGGTCTTCCGCTGGCAGCGCAGCGCCGCGCGAAGGGGCTCCCGCGGGTCCTGGCAGGGCCTCTCCGGCCTCGACACCTGAGCTCCCTCATCGGGTTCAGGTCCTCCGACAGCGGTGACAGCGGACCGTTGCGGGCGTGCGGGCGCGGATCAGTGGTTTTGTGGGTGGGGAAGTTTTCATGAAAACTTCCCCACCCCACAAAACCGAGAGCGGGTCCCCAGAACCAGACGTACGTCAGATTTCGGTGCCCGGACCGCTGAGCGCGCAGCCGCTGGTGTTCAGCGCAGGAGCGTCGTGGCTTCCGGATCCGCCAGCAGCGCGGTGAGGGCGAAGCGCTGAGGCCATGAGCCCGTCGCCCAGGCCAGCGCCCGGGCCAGGCCGTCCGGAGTGCGTTCGGTGTGGACCTTGCCCGCGGGTTCGACCCACCAGTGCACCTGGTGCTCACCGGTCGACGCCTGCACGCGCAGCTTGTCGTGGAGGGTGACCTCGCCCGCCGGGACCTCGATGCCCAGGAGCTCGCAGCTGGAGGCGACCCGGCCGACCTCGGACCAGCGCTGGGTGCGTCCCGCGTCCGGGACGCGCAGCGTGTTCTCCTCCGAAGCCAGCGGCAGGTCGAGCAGTTCGGCCAGGGCCTCGGCGTCGAACTGGTCCGGGCTGCCGCCCGCGATGACCAGCGGAGCCTCCATGACGCCCAGCATCCACGGCTCGTCGAGGACGACCGCGCGCCCGGTGCTCACCACCGCGCCCGAGACGGACCGGACCATCTCCGGCGGGTCCAGCTCGGAGGGATCGACCACGCCCCCGGCGACCGCCTCGCTGAGCACTCGGTGAGCGCGCAGCGCCGTTCCGGCCCGGATCGCGCGACCCGCATCGCCCAGGCGTTCCAGCAGGTCCTCGGCGTCCTCGCCGTCGTCGATCCGCAGCTCGGCGCGGACGCCCGCCAGCCGCAGCGCCTCCTCGTCGAGCTCGACGTCGGGCACCGGGTCGTAGACCCCGGCGAGCTCGTCGGCGCCGGGCAGCCGCCAGTGGCGCGGCGGGTGCCCTTCGATGAGCGCGTAGCGCGCGATCCACCAGGCCGAGTAGCCGTGCGGTTCGCGCAGCGCGCGCAGCGTCTCCGGGTCCCTCGTGAGCAGGCTGATCGCCTCGGGCCACGCGTCGGGGGCGACCAGGTCGAGATCGCGGATGCCGACGAACCTCGCCGGGGGCCACTCCTCCGGCCTGTCGGCCTCCTGCTCCGCCCACCACTGGTGGGAGTCGGGGAACCTCTCATCCGCTTCCGCCGGGGATTCCTCGACCTGCACGCCGAAGCCGTCCAGGACACCGATGGAGGTCAGCAGGTCGGTCGGCCAGCGCTGCGCGACCTCGGCGTCGAGGACCGACAGCGAGGCTCCGCCGCCGAGGTGCTCGGTGTCGATGACCGACAGCAGCGCGGCCTCGGGCAGCAGGAGCTCGTCCGCGCGCCGGTGTTCGCCCTCGTCGTCGGGCAGCGCCAGGGCGCCCAGCCAGTCGCGCGTGCGCGACTCCTCGACCAGCTTCAGCACGGCCTCGGCGAGCGGACCCACGTCCGCTCCGGCCATCGCGTCGGACACGCTGCTGCGCACGGCCTCCGCCAGCGGCGGGGCGTCGAGCAGCTCGGCCGGCCCTGCCGGGTGCGCGCCGAGCTTCTCCAGCATCGGGTGGGTGGCCTCCGGGTGCGCGATGCGCAGCCCGGAGATGTCCAAGGTGGACAGGAGCGCGGCCGGGTCCAGGTCGCTCTCCGGGTGGCTCAGCAGCACGTCGCGGACGCCGCTGGAGGTACGACCGTCGGCCAGCGGGACCGGCAGCGCGGTGAACTCCTCGCGGGCCTGCGGATCGGCGTCCTCGAACGGGGCCAAAGCATCGTAGAGCCGGTACCACCAGCTCGGTTCGCGACCGAGCCCGGTGACCGCCTCGACGATCTCGGCGGCACCGAGCCTGCTGACCTCCAGCGCGTGCAGCGAGCGGCGGTGCCGGGCGTCGGACAGCTCCGGGTCCAGCAGTCCGGGCACGACGTCGTCGAGCAGTTCCACCAGCTCGGACGAGACGTATTCCAGCGCGCGGGCTTCCAGCGGCGCGACCGGCTTGTCCCCCGCGCCGGGCAGCCAGGCCGAGACCCGCAGCCGGTCGTTGACGCCCTGCCGCAGCTTGTCGTCCACATCGGACAGCGGGAAGCCGGGCAGCGGCACCAGGGCGGTCCGGTGCTCACCGGGCAGCTTGTCGACCAGCGCCGGATAGCACTCGGCGGCGAAGGTCAGCACCTCGTCGGTGGCGGGTGACGCCGCGGCGCGACGCCGATCGGCCTCGACCGGCACGCTCGCCAGCAGCCGGGCCGGCAGCGACAGCCGCTCCTCGGTCGGGGTCGGACCGTGCAGCACGTCCTCGGCCAGCGGGATCGGCACGCCCTCGGGATCCAGCGGAACGGCCCAGGTGACCTGCCAGTGCGCGGTCGAGCGGTTCTCCGCGCCCAAGCCGGCCAGCACCGAGTGGCTCAGCGCCCCGGAAGCGCGGTGCACCAGCCAGCGGTCGCTGCGCACCGGTCCGTGCACCACGACGCGATCGGCGTCCTCGTCGACGCGGCGCCAGGTCTGGCGGCCGATCCGGATCTCGCTCAGGGCCGGAAGCGCCAGCAGCAGCCCGGGGGCCTGGTCGGTGCAGGAGTCCAGCAGCGCGGCGGCGTCCACTTCGGAGCGCAGCGGCAACCGGACCTCGGTCGCGAACCCCTCGGGCGGGGTGCCGTCGACCTCCCACGGCAGCCGCAGCACGGGAACCGCGCCCTCGCGGCGGGACAGCTCCTCAGCAGGACCGGGCAGCTGCGCGGCCGCCTGCCGGGTGCGTTCGGCGGAGAACGCCACACCACCCGAGGTCGACAGCACGCTGGGCTCTTCGGACACCGCGAGCACGGCGGCGAAGCCGACGCCGAAGCGACCGACGGAAGCGCCTTCGCGCTTGGCCGACGCGCGCAGCGATGCCAGCGCGGCCACGCCCTCAGCGGTCAGCGGGGCCCCGGTGTTGGCGACCCGGAGCTCGTCGTCGACGAGCTCGACGCTCAGCACCCCGTCGGAGCCTGCGGCGTCGGCCGCGTTCTGGGCGAGCTCCACGAGCAGGCGGTCGCGATAACCGCCGAGCTTCAGGTCCTCTTCCGCGTTGGCGTCCTCGCGGAACCGGGTCGGCGACGCCTCCCAGGACTGCAGCACCGCGCGGCGCAGTCCGACCGCGTCGAAGCGGTCGGGCTCGCTCACCCGCGCTCCGTGCCGCGCGGCTCGAACTCCAGCGTGGCGTCGTCGTAGACGATCTCGGCGACCGGAACGGTGGACGAGACGTCCACGTCGACCTCGGAATGCGCGCCGCAGCCGAACTCGACGCTGACCACGCGACCGTCGGCCGGTGCGAACTCGTTCGCGCAGACACCGAACGCGCCGCCCATGGAACCCGACAGCTTCAGGAAGAAACCGCAGGTGCCGCAGGCCGCGGGCGCGAGCTTCGCGGCGTCGGCGCGGGGGCCGAAGTCGCCGGAGTGCCAGCGCTCAGCGGCTTCCGTGCGCCCTTCGAAGCTGAGCACCCGCTTGCGGCCGAGCCCGACCTCCTTGGCGACGTCGCTGAACTCCTCGTCGTCGCCGGTCAGGTGGCCGGGGGCCAGCCGCGGGTCGTCCGGGCTGGTCGGCAGCAGGTCACCGGCACCCAGATCACCCGGCTGGACGCGGTCGCGCCACGGCACCCAGTCCGGCGCGGTCAGCGCCGACGGACCGGGCAGCAGCACGACTTCGCTGACCGTCACCGGCTCGCCCTCGCCGACGCTGGCGACCGTGACGGCCCAGCGCCAGCCGACGTAGCCGGGGTAGTTCGACTCGAAGTGGTGCGTGACGGCGTGCGAGCCCTCGGCTTCGACGCCGACGTGGGCGCCCACCGGAGGCGGCGTGGAGCTCTCCGCAGCAGCGGTCTCCGAGTCCTCGCCGGTGGTGTCCAGCGTCAGGATCGGAGAGCCGATCGGGTCGTCACCAGGGCGAGCCTCATCCTCCGCGGCAGCTCGGGCGACATCCACGGCCGCCGCGAGCTCCGGGTTCAACGGCTCGGCCGCAGGCTGCCCGGCATCGTCGTACGGGGCATCCGCGCCTGGGCTGGTCATCGGAGCAGGCATAGGCGTCACATGCTCGATTGTGCCGTACGCGCTCCGCGCCGCAGTCGGCTGTGTCGCTGCCGGGGCCGCAGGACCGCTGTTCCGGAGCGGAGCAACACTCGGAGTGATCGGGCGTGTCAAGCTTTCGGGGTGCGACTTGCTCAGACTGGACGTCTCGTGTGCGGAGTGCTGCTCACCATCGGAGTCGGGGTTGCGTGTGCGCCGCAGGTACCAGCGCAGCACGACGGCCAGGACGACCGCGAGCAAACCGATCAGGGCGTTGGGCACCCGGGAAGCGTGCCACACCTTCGCGTCGAGGTGATCAACGTGCTCCCGCACGACCGCTCCTCGTTCACTCAGGGCCTGGAAATCGCCGACGGGACCCTCTACGAAGGCACCGGCCTGCGCGGCTCGTCCGTGCTCCGCGCCGCCGATCCGCTCAGCGGTTCGGTTCGGCACGAGGCCCGGTTGCCCGCCGAGTTCTTCGGTGAGGGGATCACCGTCACGGGTGACCGTATCTGGCAGCTCACCTGGCAGGAAGGGGTTGCTTTCGAGCGCGACCGCGCGACGCTGCGCGAACTGCGCCGAGTGGAGTACCCCGGCGAGGGCTGGGGCCTGTGCTCGGACGGGCGCCGGCTGGTGATGAGCGACGGCAGCGACCGGCTGACCTTCCGCGACCCGGTGACGTTCGCGCAGCTCGGCGAGGTTTCGGTGACGCAGGACGGGTCGTCGGTCGAGGAGCTCAACGAGCTCGAGTGCGTCGGCGGCCAGGTCTGGGCCAACGTGTGGGGCAGCGACGAGATCCTGCGGATCGATCCGGCGAGCGGGCAGGTCACCGCGGTCGTGGACGCCGACGGACTGCTGCCGCCCGATCAGAAGGCCGGTGCCGATGTGCTCAACGGCATCGCGTCGGTGCCCGGCACCGACGAGTTCCTGATCACCGGGAAGAAGTGGCCCTCGATGTTCCGGGTTCGGTTCGTCCCCCAGTGATCCCACGGCGGAGTGATCTAGGCCTCTCTTTTGTCGCCTGATCGTGTCCAGCTGTATTTTTCGGCGGTTTTCCGCCTCCTTGTTCGTGAGGGCGTTGCGACGAGGAGCGCGCAGGAGCGCACCCGCGACCCGGTCCGAGCGGGAGGAGGTGGGGCAGGATGGCAGGCATGGGGATGCGTCGACGCGACCAGCACTCGGACGAGCCGCAGGGCCGCCCGGGCTGGGGCGCCGGCCAGCGCGGGAAGCGCGGTTGGTATACCGAGCAGCAGCGGTCCGGACAGCGGTTCGAACCGCCGGCGCAGGACGCCGACGAGCGCCGTTATCCCTGGCAGGACGACCCCGACTACGACCGCTCGCGCGACCGCACGGGCCCGCTCCCGCCCCTGCCCGAGGACCACCCCGGCGCGCCGGAACCGGAGCCGGAGGCCGAGGAACCCCGTGGCGCGGCGCCGCCCAGGAAGCTGACGGTCACCCGGGTCGCCGCGTGGCGCAGCCGGGACCTGACCCAGCGCGTGGTGCGGCTGTTCTTCTCGCTCGCGCACGCCGACGGCGCCGACCGGTCCGGCCTCGCCAAGTTCACCTACGCCTGGATGGGCAACTACGCGGTCGACGCGGCGATGGCCGTCGCGCTGGCCAACACCCTGTTCTTCTCCGCGGCCACGGCCGAGAGCAAGGACAAGGTCGCGCTCTACCTGCTGATCACGGTCGCGCCGTTCGCGGTGATCGCGCCGGTCATCGGCCCCGCCCTCGACCGGCTCCAGCAGGGCAGGCGGCTGGCGCTGGCCGCGTCCTTCGCGGTGCGCGTCGCGCTGGCCGTGGTGATGGCGCTGAACTTCAACAGCTGGCTGCTCTACCCGGCCGCGCTGGGCTGCATGGTGCTGTCGAAGTCCTTCGGCGTGCTCAAGGCGGCCATGACACCTCGCGTGCTGCCCGAGCAGATCACGCTGACCAAGGCCAATTCCCGGCTCACCGCTTTCGGCCTGGCCGCGGGCGGCCTGTTCGGCGGGATCGCCTCCGGTTTCGCCTGGCTCTGGGGCTCCGAGGGCGCGCTGTGGTTCATGGCCGCGATGGCGGCGGCCGGTGTGTGGCTGTGCCTGCGCATCCCGGGATGGGTGGAGAGCACCGAGGGCGAGGTGCAGACCTCGATCGGCGATCCCGGGCGCTCGCGGAAGGTGCCGCTGAGCGACCACGTCGTGGTGGCGCTGTGGGGCAACGGCGGAATCCGGGTGCTGACCGGGTTCCTGACGCTGTTCGCCGCGTTCGTGATCAAGCACAACACCCAGCACGAGCCGGCCATGCAGCTGGTGCTGCTGGGCCTGGTCGGAGGCGCTGCCGGGGCCGGCAGCTTCCTCGGCAACGGCCTGGGCTCGCGGATGACGTTCGAGAAGCCGGACGGGCTGATCATCAGCTGCCTGGGCGCGGCGCTGGCCGTGGCCACCTGCGCCGCCGTGCTGGCCGGCCTGCCGCTGGCGGTGATCGTCGGCCTCGTCGGCGCGACCGCCTCCGCGCTGGCCAAGGTCTGCCTGGACGCGGTGATCCAACGCGACATGCCCGAGGCCTCGCGGGCCTCGGCGTTCGGCCGCTCGGAAACGGTCCTGCAGCTGAGCTGGGTGTTCGGCGGTGCGCTCGGCGTGCTGCTGCCACCGGTGTACTGGATCGGGTTCGTGGTGGTCGCGGTCCTGCTCGCCCTGGTCCTGGCGCAGACGGTGCTGCGCGGACGGGGGAGCACGCTGATCCCGTCGCTCCCGTTACGACCACCGTCACGACGGCGGGGACGTGCGGCGGACCAACCGGCCACCGCCCGTTCGGGTACCGGCCCGTAGGCTCTGATCGTGCATCGTGGACTGAAGCCGCTGCTGGCGGTGGCTGCCGTCGGGCTCGCCGCCGGCTGCTCCTCCCCCAGCCAACCGCAGGTGACCTTCTACTCGCACGGCGACTCGGTAGCGGTGGACCCCGCTCAGCACTGCGACGCGACCGGTCAGGAGTGCTCGCCGCCGAACCCGGGCGCCATCGGCGAACTGCGCGCGGTCGACCGCGACCCGGTGCAGATCTCGGTGCCCGCCGAGGTCGCCGGTGCGCCGTGGCAGGTGGTGTTCCTCTACCGAGGTCTCAACGGCCAGGAGCTCGACGGCCGGAGCCCGGTGTTCACCCCGGACTCGCGCCACTCCTACACGCTGCAGCTGCCGCCGGACGGCGCCCGCATCGAGCACGTCGAGGTCCAGCAGTTCTCCGCCGTCCTGTCCCAGGGCGCCGATGGCGGTGTCGACTTCGGCATCGGCGGGAGCTGGGTCCTCGACGTCAAGCAGTGAGCTCCTGACGCGCCTCGCGAGCCCGGCCCGATGAGCGCGTCAGAACCGCTCCTGCGGCCGGATCAGTTGCCGCCCGGGTCGAGCTCGCGGGCGACCGCCCTGACGACCTCACCGATCCGCTTGGCGGTCTTGCGATCGGGGTAGCGGCCTCGCTGCAGGTCCGGCTGGACCTTGAGCTCGAGGAGCTTGATCATGTCCTCGACCATGCCGTGCAACTCGTCGGCGGGACGTCGGCGAGCCTCGGTGACCGAGGGCAGCGGGTCCAGTAACTTGACCTTCAGCGCCTGCGGGCCGCGTCGGCCCTGCGCCATGTCGAAGTCGACTCGCTGGCCGGTCTTGAGCGCATCCACACCAGATGGCAACGCGGACGAACGCACGTAGACGTCCTCCCCGCCATCCTGGGTCAGGAAGCCGAAGCCCTTCTCCGAGTCGAACCACTTGACCCTGCCGGTCGGCACTGTCCTCACCGTTCCCTGTCGAATGCGCTGACCCGTCGCCGGGTCACGATCTCCTTGCCGATTCTCCCGCCGTGACGCGGCAATCTCCCCATCACGACGAAAGCGCCCCGTTAACGCCACGCAGGTGCGCGCGCCGGGACGCGTCCCACCAAGCGTACCGCGAAGGTGGACGAAATCACCCATCCTGATCGACCAAGCCCGATTGCCGGACGGGGTGGCGATGTGAATACGCTGCTCACATGGCAAGCAGCTCACCAAGATCCGCGGTGCTCCCGATCTCGATGGCGATGTTCGGCGTCGGGCTGCTCGCCATCGTCGTGATCTTCGCGCTCTACGCGACCGGCCACCAGGACCTGCCGCCGTGGATCAGCATCGTGACGCTGCTCTGCCCGGCGGGGTTGATCTTCGGCGTGGTCGCGACCGTGGTGCGCGCCCGGCGCCGCTAGACCCGGGTCGCCAGCCAGGCCGGGAACTCCGTGAGGTCGTCCAGGGCGACGTCGGCACCCGCTTCGCTGAGCTCGCGCGCCGAGTACGGACCCGTGGCCACGCCCACCGCGGTCGCCCCGGCGGCATGCCCGCCGACGACGTCCCCGTGATGATCGCCCACGTAGATGGTCGCGCCCTCGGCCAGCAGCACGTCGCCCTTGCCCGCGCCGAACACCCCGCCGGCGAGCCGGTCGACGGTCCAGCCCAGGGCCTTGAGGTGCAGCGCGGCGTTGGGCTCGTACTTGCCGGTGACCACCAGGACCCGCCCACCGGCGGCACGCACGGCCTCCAGGGCTTCGGCCGCCCCCGGCAGCGCGACCGTCTCGCCGATGACGACGGTCGGGTAGATCGACCGGAAGTGCGCGGCCAGCCGCTTCACCATCGGCTCGTCGAACTCGTAGCCGCGCAGCACGTCTTCCAGCGGCGGCCCGAGGTGGGCGGCGAAGTGCTGCCCGTCGAGCTCCGTACCGAACTCCTCGTTGAGTGCGTCGAACGCGCGGACCATCCCGGGCCGCGGGTCGATCAAGGTCATGTCGAGGTCGAATCCGACCGTGAGTGCGCTGCGCTCGTCCATCGCCGTTCAGCCTACGGACGTCGAAGAACACCTGGTCCGGGGACACGTGCGACCTTGACTCGAAACTGTCCAGTACCGAAACTTGCGAAGTAACCCACCTCACACCCACGGCGAGCTGGAGTAGTTCAATGACGAGCACGCACCCCGCCCAGCGCGAGAGCTTCCACTCCCTGCGAGCCCACGGCATGAACTGGGAATCGTTGCCGCTGCGCCTGTTCAGCAAGGGCAACGCCCGGTTCTGGAACCCCGCCGACATCGACTTCAGCCAGGACGCCGAGGACTGGCAGCAGCTCACCGACGACGAGCAGCGCAGCGTGGCGGGGCTGTGCGCGCAGTTCATCGCGGGCGAGGAAGCCGTCACCGAAGACCTCCAGCCGTTCATGGCCGCGATGGCCGCCGAAGGCCGCTTCGGCGACGAGATGTACCTGACCCAGTTCTGCTTCGAAGAGGCCAAGCACACCCAGGTGTTCCGGCTCTGGATGGACGCCGTCGGCCTGACCCAGGACCTGCACGAGTACGTCGCCGAGAACCCCGGCTACCGGGAGATCTTCTACAAGGCCCTCCCCGAGACGCTGCGCGAGCTGCACACCGATCCCAGCCCCGAGAACCAGGTCCGGGCCTCGGTCACCTACAACCACGTGGTGGAAGGGACCCTCGCGCTCACCGGGTACTACGCCTGGCACAAGATCTGCGTGAGCCGCGGGATCCTGCCGGGGATGCAGCAGGTCATCAAGCTGATCGGCGACGACGAGCGAAGGCACATGGCCTGGGGCACGTTCACCTGCCGCAGGCACGTGGCCGCCGACGAGAGCAACTGGGCGGTGGTCGAGGACCAGATGGCGAGGCTGCTGCCGCACGCCATCGCGCAGGTCCAGTGGAGGCCGGACGACACCCCCGAGGAGCTGCCCTTCGCGCTCGACAAGGACGAGCTCACGGCCTACGCCTCGGACCGCGCGACCCGGAGGCTCGGCGCGATCTCCAGCGCTCGCGGCATGCCGCTGGCCAAGATCGACGTGGACGCCGAACCCGAAGCCCTCGAAGAGCGCTTCGGCGACGAAGACGCCGCAGAACTGGAGAAACTCCGCAACGAATGACCCCGGCAGGGCCTATCGCGCTCGAAATGTCTGGTCAGTGGGGTGGGGAAGTTTTCATGAAAACTTCCCCACCCCACTGACCAACCTCCCCGAGACATCACAACGAAAACCGGGACCGGGTGACCCCTCCCCGCCACGTGAGGCTCGCTGACGCCTAGAGGTC